>URRX01000101.1 GCA_900550345.1 uncultured Anaerococcus sp.
AATATAAAATGGAAGAAGTTTTTGGTTCAAAATCATATGTCTATGAGTACGAAGATATTTTTTACACTTGGGATAATATTAAAGATGGAGATATTATTGATATGGAGCTAAACTTTTTTGTAGAAAATGAGGATGGGTCCTACCAAAGAATTATTGAAAATCAAATTGAAAGATATTATTCTGTAGATTTTATGAAAAATATTTTAAGAGAAAATAATTTTTCTTCAATTGAAATTTTTGATGAAGATGATATGGGTAAAGTTAAAGATGATACTTTGAGGATTTTATTTAAGGCTAAAAAGGAGTAAAAATGGAAGGAAAAGTTAAATTTTTTGATAACAAAAAAGGATATGGTTTTATAGAATCAGAAAGTGGTGACTATTTTTTTCATTATTCTGAAATAATTTCTGATAAGGATTATAAAACTATAGAAAATGGAGCAAGTGTTGAATTTGATGTGAAAGATTTTGGCAGGGGAGATACTGCCTTTAATGTAAGAAAAAGGATTTAAGATGAAATATTTTATTTTAATTTTATTTTTGATTTTTATTCCACAAATTTATTATTTATATAGAAAAAAATCTTATCTAGATATAAATAACGGTTCAAGATTTTTTATAAAAGAAGAAAGTTTTATAAATGATAATAGATGTAAAGTAATTCTTACAAATTCTGATGGTTTTGATATATATGCTAACCGTTTTGATGTTGAAAATCCAAAGGCTATTGTACAAATTGTTCATGGGATGCTGGAACATTCCCTTAATTATTTACAATTTATTAAATTTTTAAATGATAGGGGATACGCTGTTATTATTTCTGATAATAGGGGACATGGAAAATCTATTTCTGAAAATCATCCTTCTGGATTTATCAAGGAAAAAGATGAGCTTGTTGATGACCAATTTGTAATAAATAAATATATTAGAATGTATTATAAGGACAAAAAAGTTTATATGTTGGGGCATTCTATGGGTTCTTTGATTTGTAGAAATTATTTGCAAAAATATGATGATACAATCGACAAATTAGTTTTGACAGGAACAGTAGCCTATATTCCAATTGCAAAATTGGGCATTTTTATTGGAAATATTTTAACTTTTTATCTAGGAGAAAAAAGAAAATCTCATCTTTTAGATATGCTTTCGGGAATAACAGGAAAAGATCCATCATGGATTTCTTATAATGAAGAAAATGTAAGGATTAAAAATAATGATCCTATGAGACTTAGTGGATTTTTGGCAAGAAGTAATGTTTGTTTATTTAATCTTGTAAATAATCTGAATAAAAATAAAAAATTTAAATTAAGAAATAAAGATTTACCAATTGCATCTTTAAATGGTGTCGATGATGAAGTTACTGGTGGAGATAAGGGGCTTATGAATACTAAGAAAATCTTATCTTCTATTGGTTACAAAAATTTATATTTTAAAACTTATGATCATATGAAACATGAAGTTTTAAATGAAGATGAAAGAGAAAAAGTATTCGAAGATATTGATATGTTTTTTAAAAAATGAGTTTTTACTCATTTTTTTAATGACTTTTATTAGAATACTAAGAATAAAAAAGGAAAAAATATGATAGAAGAAGATCTCATAAGATTAAGGAGACATTTTCATAAATTTGCTGAACCTGCTTGGATGGAATTTCTGACAACAGCAAAAATAATGGAAGAATTAAATAATTACAAGCTTAAAATTTATTATGGGAAAGAAATTTATTTTAATAAAAGAATAGGACTTCCTGATAAAAATAAAATCGATTCATATAAAAATTCTATAGAAATTCCTAATTTAGAAAAAAAGGATGAAATTTTAGATTCTTATACTGGTTTAATTGCAGTTTTAGATACAAAAAAACCTGGTCCTAATATCGGATTTAGATTTGATATTGATGCAAATGAATTAGAAGAAACTGATTCAGCCGGCCATCTGCCAAATATTTTGGAATTTTCATCTCAAAATTCTTTTTCTATGCATGCTTGTGGTCATGATGCTCACATGTCAATTGGAATTGAGCTTGCTAAAATTCTTTCTAACAATATAGACAAATTAAAAGGAAAAATAATTTTTATTTTTCAACCAGCAGAAGAAGGAGTAAGAGGAGCTTATTCTTTGATGAATAATCCAATAATCGATAATTTTGATTATATGGCAGGAATGCACATTGGTATGGATTTAAATAGTGGAGAAATTGGAGTTGGAAGTCATGGTTTTCTTGCTACTAAAAAAATTGATATAATTTTTAAAGGTAAAGCATCTCATGCTGGAGCAAGTCCAGAAAAAGGACACAATGCACTTTTGGCAGCATCAAGTGCAGTTTTAAATTTTAATAGTCTTGCCCAACATTCTATGGGTAAAGCTAGAATTAATGTTGGCAAACTTAATGCAGGAAGTGGAAGAAATATTGTAGCAAATAGGGCGAAAATTGAAATGGAAATTAGGGGAGAAAATAATCAAATCATTTCTTATTTATATGATGGAGTAAAAAGAATTATAGAAGGTTCTGCTATTTCGTATGACTGTTCTTATAAAATTGAAATAAAAGGTCAAGCTCCATCTCTAATGCCTTATGATGAGAATTTTATAAAAAATTTAAGAAAATATTATAAAGATAAATCCTATAAAATTGTTGATGGTGAGCTAAAAGGTTCTGAAGATATAACCTATCTTCTAAATGAAGTGAAAAAATCAGGTGGTAAAAGTGTTCACTTTATTTTGGGATCTAATTTAAAAGACAGTCATCACAGTGAAAAATTTGATATTAATGAAAATGATATGGTAAGAGGAGTTAATTTAATGGTTGATTTTGTAAAATATATTCAAAAAATTGATCATATTGACTATGAAAGGATATAAAATGAAGATATTAATAACAGGATTTGATCCCTTTGATAAAGACAAAATAAACCCATCAATTGAACTAGTGAAAAAAATTGATGAAAAAATTGATAATGCACAAATTTTTAAAGTAGAAATACCTACAGTTTTTAAAAAATCTGGAGAAATTTTAGAAGAAAATATCAAAAAAATAAGACCAGATGTAATTTTGTGCATTGGTCAAGCTGGAGGTTCACCATCAATATCTATTGAAAGAATTGCAATTAATATAGATGATGCAAGAATTGCTGATAATTTGGGAGAAAAACCAATAGATGAAAAAATAAGAGCTGATGGAGAAAATGCTTATTTTTCAAATTTACCAATTAAAAAAATTGTAGAAGAAATAAAAAAAGAAAAAATTCCAGCAGAAATTTCAAATTCAGCAGGTACTTTTGTTTGTAATCATTTAATGTATGAAGCCTTGTATTTGGCAAAAAAATATAAAAATATAAAAGCAGGCTTTATCCATATTCCGTATTTACCAGAACAAGTTTTAAATAATACAAATACTCCTTCAATGGATTTGGAAAATTCATTAAAGGCGATTAATATTGCCTTAAAAACAATAATTAATCATAAAGGAGAAGATGTAAAAATTTCTGGTGGGAAAATTTTCTAGTTTAAAGAAGCATTCGGTTTTTCAGAGCGTAGACAAACCCTCAAGCACGAATATCTGACTCCAAAAATTTTTGATTTCTAAATTTTAAAATTCTAAAATCGCAAACTCGCTAACGCTCATACAGTGCGATTTTTAACGAATTTTTAAATTTGAAATCAAATCAATTTTTTCCGTATGATATTCTTAGCATGATGATTTGTATACTTTTTCAACAGTCTGAGAAGCATTTTGCTTCTTTTTTTGTTTTTTTGTTATAATGAAATAAATTAATAAGGAGGATTTATGAAACTAGAAATAAAAAATCTTTCCAAAAAATTTGGCAAAAAAGAAGTCTTAAAAAATATAGACTACACTTTTGACCAGGGAGTTGTTTATGCTCTTTTGGGAAGAAATGGTGCAGGAAAAACTACACTTTTTTCTTTGATTAGTGAGCAAATTAAAAAGGATTCTGGAAACATTTATCTTATAGATGAAAATGAAAAGAAAGAACTTGATTTTAGGGATGTATTTTTTATGGTTGCAGAACCAGAACTTCCCAAATTTCTTACGGGATATGAATTTATAAAATTTTTTCTAGAGGCTAATAAGGAAAATATTAAGAATGAAAAATCTATAGAAGAATATTTTTCTCTTGTGGATTTTGACATGGAAGATAGTGATAGACTCATTCAAGATTATTCAACAGGAATGAAAAACAAACTTCAAATGCTTATGTTTTTAATTTTGAGACCAAAGGTAATTTTGATGGATGAGCCACTTACAAGCCTTGATGTTGTTGTTCAACTTGAAATGAAAAAAATAATTAGGGACATTCACAAGGACCATATAATTATTTTTTCAACCCATATTTTACAACTTGCAAAAGATATTTGCGATGATATTGTCCTTATCCATGACAAAAATTTACAAAAAGTTGATAAGATAATTTCAAAAGATAAGGATTTTGAAGATAAAATAATAAAGCTTTTGACAAGCAAAAATAATGAAAATATTGAAATTGATTTAGAAGATAAAAATTTGGGTGATAAAGATGAGTAGGTATTTTTCAAAATTTCTATTAATTGAAAGAATAAAAATCACCAAAGTTTTTAATGGAATAGTTTATGGAATAAGAAAAATTCCTTTAATTGGAAAAGGCTTGGGTGATAAGTATTATTTTTATGATTTGAAAGAAATTATAAATACATTTGTTCCGATTTTTTCTATAATTTGGCAATTTATAAAATCAATTCTAACATTTGGATTCTCAATACTAATTTCAAGAACTGTCTTAAAATTTTTGTTTGAAATCACCGATAAATCTCCTTTGTTTTTTATGGAAAATTTTGATTTAAGTCCAGGTGCAGTTCTTCTAACTTGTACTCCTTTTATTTTTTATATAACAAATATGATTACATCATCATTATT
>URRX01000102.1 GCA_900550345.1 uncultured Anaerococcus sp.
ATAATAAAAAAATTATTTATGAAAATAATAAGATGATTATACAAATTTTTCTTGCTCTAATATTTTTATCCTCAATAACAATGGCATATATTTTGGATAAAAAAGCTGATGATATGGTAAGTATAGAAAAAACTATTTTAGAAAAATCTATAAAACAAGATATAGATAAGATTAAAATTGATAAAAATTTACTTGATATGGCTATAAAAAAATCTGAAAACAAGGAAGTTACAAATAAAAATGATGGTGTAATGATTAATGTTTTGGCAGATAGTGTACTTTTGGGAAATAGGGAAATGATTCAAGAAAACATTCCAAATATTTACGTAAACGCAGAAGGAAGTAGGCCAATTGATTCAGCAAGTGATTTAATAAATCAAATGAAAAAAGAAGGAAAATTGGGATCTGTTGTCGTAATTGCTCTTGGAACAAACGCCATAAAAGATCCAAAAGAAAGTCTTGAAGAAATTATAAAGGCAATTCCTCAAAAAACTCGTTTAATATTTGTAACTTGCTATGATAATCGCTATAAACAACCTCACAGAGTATCTGTTGCTATGAGAGAGATTTCTAAAAAATATGATTTCATTACCCTAATGGATTGGGAAAAAGAAGCCATGGCACATCCAGAATATTATTCAGGAACAGATGGAGTTCATTATTTTGGAAGATTAAATGTGTATGATGCTTATTTAAAAATGCTAAAAAATTCAATAGATCAATCCTTAAAAAATAAGGCAAAATAATAAAATTATAAAAAGAAAGACCTAAAAATTTAGGTTTTTCTTTTTTTATAAATTTAAAAGAAGCTAAGATTTAAAAAAATATCTTATATTAAAATAATTTAAAAAATTTAGAAATTAGAAATTTTATATTAATCCGTTAATTTAAGCAAACGATTTATTAATGTTTAATTTATTTTAGTTTTATTATAAATTGTAAAATAAGTTATTTTGTATTGATAAAAGAAAAAAATTTGATTTTAATATCCTTTTTATTTTGGAAAATAGCCTTTTTAATGCTTATAAGTTTTACTTATATAGTTCATAATTTATATGTATTTTACGATAAATTTAAAATAATGTATTATAATCATGAAAACGTAATCATTTTTAAAAAAAGGGGTGAATATTTTGAAAGAAAATGAAAGAATTTCTGGTAAAGCTTTAATTCCATTTTTAGTTTTTATAGTTGTGTACCTATTCACAGGTATAATGCTTCACTTAAGAGGGGTGGAAATGGCGTTTTACCAATTGCCTGCACCAATTGCGGCCTTTGTTGGAATTATTAGTGCTTTTATTTTATTTAGTGGAAGCATTAATGATAAGTTTGATAATTTAATTGAAGGTTGTGGAGATTCAAACATTATTATTATGTGTTTGATATACATATTAGCAGGAGCTTTTTCAACTGTAGCATCTGCTTCTGGTGGTGTTGATTCTGTTGTAGGATTGGGCTTATCTTTTATACCGGCTAGATTTTTGACAGCGGGAGTATTTTTGATAGCTTGTTTTATTTCTATAGCTACTGGATCTTCAGTTGGAACTATAACAGCCCTTGGTCCTATAGCCATAGGCCTTGCAAATTCAGGAGGAATAAATCTTTCCTTGATGCTTGGAGCCTTGGTAGGTGGATCAATGTTTGGTGATAATTTATCAGTAATTTCTGATACAACCATAGCCGCTACTAGAACTCAAAACTGTGATATGAAAGATAAGTTTAGAATGAACATAAAATTAGCCCTTCCAGCAGGTCTAATAACTTTTATCTTACTTCTTATATTTGGAGCTCCAGAATCACAGCCTAGCCAAGCTGCATTAAAGTATGAAATAATCAAGGTTATTCCTTACTTATTTGTACTAGTTGTTGCCCTTATGGGGGTTAATGTATTTTTAGTACTTACTGGTGGAATTGTACTTTCCGGCCTAGTTTTACTTATGAACAATGGTTTCAATTTACTAGAGCTTTCTCAAACCATGTGGGAAGGATTTACAGGAATGTTTGAAATATTCCTACTATCAATGTTGATAGGAGGTCTTTCCAATATGGTTACCAAAGAAGGTGGTATTAATTGGATTATTTCCAAAATTAAAAAATTTGCAAAAGGAGAAAAATCAGGAGAGTTTGGTATAGCTGCCTTAGTTTCCCTTGCAGACGTTGCTGTTGCAAATAATACTGTAGCAATTATAATTTCAGGACCAATTGCAAAGAAAATGTGCAAGGAATATAAAATTGACCCTAGAAGATCTGCATCATTGCTTGATACTTTCTCTTGCGTATTCCAGGGAATAGTCCCTTATGCAGCCCAAGTTTTGATAGCTGCAGGATTTACAAAAGGAGCAGTTGCTCCATTTCAAATCATTCCATATTTCTGGTATCAATTTATACTTGGAATAATTTCGATAGTTTCAATTTATGTACCATTTACAGCAGCAAAAGACAAATGGAATTTTGAATATGACATGCCAGAATCAAAGTTAGCTGATAATGTTAAAAATTTGGAAGACAGCGTAAAAGTTCAAGTTTAGTTAGATTTAAGTATTCCTTACAAAGTTTTGAAAGATTTTTGGAAGATTTGTAAACATAGCCTATATCCATAGATAAATTTTCTGGATTTTCAAGTTTAACAGTTTTTATGTTAGAAAATCCGTTGCTAGGATGAAGGCAACCTGTTCCAACATTAAAAGAATTGGTGTTGGATATAAGCCCTAAAGTAGTACCCCTATCTTGGGTATAAATTACTTGTTTGTGATTAGGTAGATTTACAAACTCTTCTGGCAAAATTTGGGTATCATCTTGCTCATAAATTATCATAGGATAGGCATAAAGATCAGAAATTTTTATCAGTTTTTTATTTGCCAAAGGATGATTTTCATTTATAAAAACGTGAGGGATTACCTTAGCAATTGATACATAAGTTAAAGATTTTTCTTTAAGCAAATTTAAAATGGCATCTCTATAAGATTTATTTATGTAGATAAAGGAAAGATCGGAATAATCATTTTCAACATGATTAATAGCATGAAGGGAAGTCGTTTCCTTAAGGTAGAACTTAAAAGGAGTATCCTTATATTTTTCGATTAATTTCATAAAGGCAGAAACAGCAAAATTAAAATGTTGGCTTGAAATTCTTAGCTCGGAAATATCATTATTGTCAGAGCAATATTGTCTTTGAATCTCCTTATACTTAGTAATTAAGTCTTGACATTTTATTAAATATTCAAGACCTTTTGCAGTAGTTTGAGTTCCACATTGAGATCTTTGAAAAATTTTAAAACCCAATTCTTTTTCAAGATCATTTATAGCCATAGAAATGGCAGGTTGAGAAGTGTATAAATTTTTGGCAGCTTTTGAAATTGAGCCAGTTTTAGATACTTCTATAGCATAATAAATTTTATTTAAATTCATAATATCTCCTTAAAGTATTTGGATATATTATATTAGATATTTTATAAAAATAAAAGTAGTAAAAAATTATAGTAAAGAGAGGATAAAAAATATGACAGAAAATAAAAAAAGATCATTTGCAACTGAAACAATTCATGCAGGAGCAATAAAAGATACATATGGTTCATTGGGACTTCCAGTTTACCAAACATCAACCTTTATATTTGATAGTGCAGAACAAGGTGGAAGAAGATTTGCCCTAGAAGAAGAAGGCTTTATCTATTCAAGACTAGGAAATCCAACAAATGATGCCTTAGAGAAAAAGCTTGCAGCTCTTGAAGGAGCAGAGGCAGCAGTATCCACAGCATCAGGAATGGGAGCAATTACATCATCAATTTGGCCATTTATAAAATCTGGAGATCATATACTTGCTTGTGGAACACTTTATGGATGTACATTTGCATTTTTAAATGAAATTCAAAAATTTAATATTGAAGTAGAATTTATAGATATGACAAATCTAGAAGAGGTAAAAAGTCATCTAAAAGAAAATACAAGAATAGTATATCTAGAAACACCAGCAAATCCAACTCTTGATATAATAGACATAGAAGAAGTGGCAAAACTTGCAAAGGAAAATTCAAAAGATACCTTAGTGATTTCAGATAACACCTTTGCAACCCCATATTTACAAAATCCACTAAAACTTGGAGCTGACATAGTTGTTCATTCAGCAACCAAATATTTAAACGGCCATGGCGATGTAATAGCAGGATTTTCATGTGGTTCAAAAGAACTAATGACCCAAGTAAGATTAGTTGGACAAAAAGACTTTACAGGTTCAGTTCTTTCAGCTCATGATGCATTTTTAATATTTAGAGGAATGAAAACACTAGAAGTTAGAATGAAACAACATATAGAAAATGCTAAAAAAGTAGTAGAATTCTTACAAAATCACAAAAATGTAGAAAAAGTTTACTATCCAGGCCTAGAAGATTTCAAAAACCACCAAGTAGCTAAAAAACAAATGAAAGATTATGGTGCAATGGTAACCTTTGAAGTAAAGGGGGGAATAGAAGCAGGAAGATCTGTAATGAATAATGTAAAATTATGTTCACTTGCAGTAAGTTTGGGAGATGCTGAAACATTAATAGAACACCCAGCAACAATGACCCATTCAACCTATACAGAACAAGCTCTAAAAGAAGCAGGAATAGCACCAGGTTTAATAAGATTATCAGTAGGATTAGAAGATGTTGAAGATATAATAGATGACTTAAATCAAGCTTTAAATCTAATATAAAAGTAAAAAATCTCCCTTAGATGGGAGAATTTTTATCTTTGAATTATGTAATAAATTATACAAATTAAATCAAATTTTAAAATTTGTAAGTCCTTATTA
>URRX01000103.1 GCA_900550345.1 uncultured Anaerococcus sp.
AATAATTTGTCAGTTATTTATAATATTTTATATTCTTTATTGATTTATAATTGATCTTCTTATAAAATTAGATTAGACTAAATAAAAAAAAGGATGGATTATGGAAAATATTAATAGTAATTTTAATAAAAAAGTAAAGGCTGCTTGCAATAAGAAGGAAGATTTATTTGACTCAAGTATATTAAAATATATTTTTAGGTCAGCTCTAGCTGGAATTTTTCTTACCTTAACAACTCTTGCTGGTTTAATAGCAGCAGATCATTTATCAGGACTAAGTCCAGTTTTGGCAAAGCCAGCTTTTGCAGGAATTTTTGCAATTGGTCTTTGTTACGTTTTATTTTTAAATGCAGAACTTGCAACAGGGAATATGATGTTTTTAACAGCAGGGGTTTACAATAAATATATTAGCTTAAAAAAGGCTATTATTATTTTATTGGTATGTACTCTTGGAAATTTAATTGGAGCATATTTAGTATCATTTGTAACAAGTCTAACATCAGCAATAAATTCTTTCGATGCAAATAGTTTTTTAACTGGTCTTGTTAGTGCAAAATTAGATAAAGCTAGTATGGATATATTATTTGCAGGACTATTGGCAAATGTATTTGTAAATTTGGCAGTCTTATCTTTTATGCTTGTGGAAAATCAAGCTTTTAAAGGTTTTTTAATAATGAGTGCTGTTTTTATGTTCGTATATATTGGACTTGAGCACGTTGTGGCAAATTTTGGATTATTTTCATTATCACAATTTTCTGGAAATATTAAAGAAAATTTCACTTTGGCAAATGTACTTAGACAATGGATATTTGCATTTTTAGGAAATTATATAGGCGGCGGAATTTGCATAGGATTTTTATATGCTTGGCTAAATGATACTAAAACTAAATTTGTTGATTGATTAAATAAAATAAAATAAATTCAAGGCGGCAATTAATCTTGCCGCTTTTAAATTGTAAAAAACGGGTAAGTATATGAAAGTGCAAAGGAGAAAATTATGAAAGAATATGTAGATTTATATGATAATTTTAGAAATAAAACAGGAAAAGTTATAGAAAGAAGAGATATAGTTCCAAGAGGGCTATATAGACTAATTATTCATGTTTTAATATTTGATAAAAAAGGTAGATTATTGATTCAAAAAAGAACAAAAACAAAAAAGTCTTGGCCAAATTTATGGGATTTTACTGTTTCTGGAGCTGTTTCAAGTGGCGAGAGCTCACAACTTGCAGCTAAAAGAGAATTGTTTGAAGAGTTAGGAATTAAATATGATTTTTCAAAGTCTTATCCGAATATTTCTATAAATACAGGATTTAGAATTGATGATATCTATATTGTAAACAACAAAAATATAGATTTAAATAAATTAAAATTGCAGGAAGAAGAAGTTTCAGATGCAAAATTTGTTAGTTTGGGTGAATTATTAGAATTAATTGATAAAGATCAATTTGTTCCTTATCAAAAAGATTATATAAATTTATTATTTTATTTAAGAGATAATAAAAATTTATTTGTAAATAAGTAATATCAATTATCATTTTCTTTAAAAAAGTAGTATAATATTATAGAAATTCATAGTAAAAGACTAGGGATAAACTAAAGGAGGAAAAATGAAAGACAGTAAAGTAATTTTAGTAGGCGACGGAGCTGTAGGTAGTTCTTTTGCTTATGCTTCTACAATTCTCGGTATTGGAAGAGAATTGGGAATAATTGATATAAATGAAAAAAAGGCTGAGGGAGATGCAATGGATCTTTCTGATGTTCTTTCTTTTACAAATCCAAAACAAATTTACAAAGCAGATTACAGTGATTGTAAGGATGCAGAAGTAGTAGTCATTACTGCTGGAATTCCACAAAAATCTGGAGAATCTAGGCTTGATTTAATAGAAAAAAATCTTAAAATTTTTAAAGATATGATTGGACAAATCGTAGATAGTGGTTTTGATGGAATATTTTTAGTAGCATCAAATCCAGTAGATATTTTAACTTATGCAACTTGGAAATATTCAAATTTCCCTGCAAATAAAGTTATTGGGACAGGAACCACTCTTGATTCTTCAAGATTTAAAAAAGAAATTGCAAATTTAATTGGAATTGATCCAAGAAGTGTTGATGCTTTTATAATGGGAGAACATGGAGATAGTGAATTTGCAGTTTGGTCTCATACAAATGTTGGTGGGATGCCTTTATATGAATGGGTAAAAATTCATAGCGAAACTGATGAAAAAGAACTTTTAGATACTTTTGAAAAAGTAAAAAATGCAGCTTATGAAATAATTGATAAAAAAGGTGCAACTTTCTATGGAATAGGTATGGCTCTTGCAAGAATTGTTGAAGCTATAATTAATGATCAAAATTCTGTATTTTCAACATCATCATATCTTGAAGGAGAATATGGTTTAGATGATATATTCATTGGAGTTCCATCAGTAATTGGTAAAGATGGAGTGAAATGGGTATTAGAAGTTCCACTTACAGATACAGAAAATGAGAGAATGCAAGAAAGTGCAAAAACTCTAAAAGAAATAATCGATAAATCAAACATATAAAATTAACTGTCACAAATTTTGTGGCAGTTTTTAATTTGTGGGTATATTAATTAAGTAAATATGTTTAAAGGAGAGAAGTTAAAATGGCAGATATTAATAAAATTAAAGAAATGGAAGAAATTTTAAATAAACATAGTAAGGAAATAGAAGAGTTTAAAAAAGCTTTGGAAAAATTTAAGGAAAGTCAAAAGGATTATAAAAAACTTTCTGATTATTATTCATCACAAGAATATATGGATGATTATGATGAGTCAGAAAAAGGAAATATTGATCCAAAAATTAGTCAAGGAATTTTTTCTGAAGACTTAGTTTATGATTTACTAGGTGATAATTATTATTTGGCAGTTGATATGCTAGAACTAGCAACAGAAATAATTAAAAATAATTAAATAAAAATCCCTCAGCATTAATTTTAGCTGAGGGATTTTTTTATTTTCTTCTACTAGATACAGCTTTTACTATTGCTGAAACCAAAACTATTGACATTATAGCTTCAGGAAGACCATTTGTTATTATTGCTCCAAAAATTGTACTTCTTGCAGCAGCAACTGAAATTCCTAGGGCTTTTACATATTTTTCTGCATAAAATAAATAGATAAAACCCATTACAAAAAGTGTATTAGTCATAGTTCCAACAAAAGATGATATTGCAACTGATAGATTAGAATTTTTATTTTTGTAAGTTATATAAAGCATTGAAATTGCAATAATTGTAATAATTATTGATAAAACAATTTGATAAATTTTAGCATCATTTGTGAAATTATAATAAACTAAATATATCAAAAATCCTGTAAGAATAGTCCACAAAATTAGTGAGATTGTCCTAATTTTTTCATTATTTTTATCTTTTAATCCTTTAAAAGTAAGTCCTGCAAAAATTCCGATTAAAATTCTTGGCAAAACTGAAATTATAGGATTATAAAATACAAATGAAATTGGGCCTGGTCTAAGCATAGCATTTGCTATTGATGAGAGACCAAAAATAAATCCAACTAGTCCACCAACTATAGGACCCTCTAAAATTGCTGCAATAATTACTGGTATATGCATGGTTGTAATATTAATTAAACCTAAAGGAATATATCCCATTGGAGTCAATCCTAAAACAATAGTGATAGCTCCAAGCATTGCAACTGTAACCATTTTACGTGTTTTTTCTTTATTATTCATATTACCTCCTGATACAACTCCTTATGGATGTCGTTCATTTATACTATTATTATATGGCAAAAAAATTAAATGTCTAAAAAATAACTTAAAAATTTAAATTTAGAAAATAGCTAATATTTTGCAAATAAAAAAAACGTAGAAAAATCTACGTTAAAAAATGGTGCGCCATCAGGGATTCGAACCCTGGACACCCTGATTAAGAGTCAGGTGCTCTACCAACTGAGCTAATGGCACTAACTTGCTGACTTATTTATAATACCATAATAAAGTAAACTTGTCAACAATTATATTTTATTTAGTAAATGCCCAAACATTTGCTATTTGATCTTTAATATCATCATAATACCAATTTAATTTTGAATTTTTAACAGAATTTGGATCATTTATTAATAACTTACCATTTTCATAAGAATCAATAACCATAATATGACCGCCAGTTGTAAAATATCCATGGTGAACTGAAACAATTAAGGGGCCTTTTCTAAGGGAATTTATGATTTCTTTTTCATCATTCTTAATTTCTTTTGTTTTTATACCGTATTTATCTGATTCATTTTTAAAAAAGCTCCAGGAAATTCCTTCATGAGTCATGTAGTTTTTTGCATCTTGAGATATAATTCTTGGATTAATTTTTTTATCTTTCAAAAGTCTTGATAAAACCATGGCCATTGATGTAGGTCCACATCCGGAAATACCAATAGTTTCATTTTCTATTATTTCATCATAAGCCCATCTATTATCCCATTGAACATAATAGGGGGTTTTTCTACCAAGATTTATACTTTGACCATAAAAAAAATTAAAATTGGTTTTGTCATTATAAAGATTATACAAAAAATCAACAGTATCTATATCATTTCCAACAAGGACTTTTTCTATGTGACTGAATTTATCAAAATTATCTAATGTCCATTGTAATTTTTTATTTTTATTAAGATTTTTATTTATGTTAGACTTAAGCTCTTTTTCATCTACACTTCTTATTTTTGCATGATAATTTTTATTATCATTCATGATGGAAATCATATTTTTTTTGGCATCTTGTTCAATAT
>URRX01000104.1 GCA_900550345.1 uncultured Anaerococcus sp.
TTTTATATTATTATTTTTTTTGTACTCCAAATCTAAGTAATATTTAATTTTTTTTGAAATATCTATACATTTAATTCTAGATTCATCCAATATTTTTATTGTAATTAAATTTGCAAAAGGAGGATAATCAAAAGCATTCCTAGCTTGCATTTCATAATTATAATAAGATTCATAATCATTTTTACTAGCAGCATTAATAACAAAATTATCAGGTTTATAAGTTTGTATTATAACATGTCCCTGTTTTTTTGCTCTTCCTGCTCTACCTGAAACTTGAGTTAATAATTCAAAACTCGTTTCATAGGCAGTATAATCATCTATATTTAATGATAAGTCTGCACTAATTATTCCAACCAAAGTAACATTTTCAAAATCAAGCCCTTTAGCTATCATTTGTGTACCGATTAAAATATCAACCTTGTTATCTTTCATCATTCTATACATATTATCATATGATGATTTATCTTTTGCAGTCATAGAATCCATTCTTATGATATTTGCTTTTGGGAATAATTTTTTAACTTCTTCTTCTAATTTTTCCGTTCCTGCTCCAAATTCTTTAATTTTTTTAGATCCACATACTGGACAAATTTCAGGTTGGTTTTTGGTTCTTCCACAGTAATGACATACTAATTTTGATACATTTTTATGATAAGTCATTGCAACATCACACGCCTCACACTTAACAACATAACCACAGTTTCTACAAAAGGTAAATGAATTATGCCCTATCTTATTTAAAAATAAAATTACTTGCTCTTTATTTTTTAGTTTATCAGTAATTTTATCATAAAGTAAAGTGCTAATCATAGAATAGTTTGAATTTTTTAATTCTTCTCTCATATCAACTATTTCTACTTTAGGCATATTACCATTTATTCTATTTTTCAATTCAAGCAATTTGTAATTTCCATTTATAGCTTTGGTCATTGTTTTTATTGATGGAGTCGCTGATGCAAAAATTAATGTAGCTTTATTAAATTTTTGTCTAAATAAAGCTAGTTCATCAGTATGAAATTTTGGATCTTGAGATGATATATAACTTTTATCATGTTCTTCATCAATTATAATTGCACCTAAATTTTTAAATGGTGCGAAAATAGCACTTCTTGCTCCCACAACAATTTTCACTTCACCATTTTTAATCATTCTCCATTGCTGAAATCTTTGATTTTGTGTTAGTTTTGAATGCATTATTGCAATTTTTTGATTGAATCTTCCTTGAAATCTTTCAATTGTCTGTGGGGTTAACGATATTTCAGGTACTAATATTATAGAGTCTTTACCATTTTTCAAGTTTTCTTCTACAATTTGTAAAAAAACCTCTGTCTTTCCACTTCCAGTTACACCTTTTAGTAGATATGCATTATTAGGTTGATCCATAATTTTTTTAATAATTATGCTTTGTTCTTTAGTTAATATTGGCTTTTTATAATTATCAAACCTACTATCTATTGATTTATTTACTTCAGTTTTTTTTATATTAATAAATTCTTTTTTTATCAAAGAATCAAGAGAGCTATTATTAGATTTAGTTCTTTTTAATAATTCTTTATACTCAACATCCTTATGTCTATTAAGATAATCTATTATCTCCTTTTGTTTTTTTGCATTTTGTGGAATTTTGCTATAGTCAATATTTTCTTTCAAACTAATAAGGTATTGGTAACTAATATTTTGATTAGAATTAATATCAAAAACAGTATGAATTAGCCCCTTTTTTTCATATTCATCTATTAAATCTATATCAATTTTGTGTTTTCCAACAAGCTCATCTTTTGTAATTTTATTTTCAAACAATCTAAAATACTTATCACTACTTCTTAAATTTTTACTTGGATAATAGTATTCTTTTATTTCATGAATTTTTCCAGGAGGAAGAATCTGTCTTATACATGATCTTAGTGAATATAAAAAGCTAAGTCTATAAGCTCTTGATCAACTATAGCTTTTGAATCTACAATTTCTAAAATATCTTTAATTTCAAAATCTGATATTATATTTTTTACCAAATCATAAACAAAGGCAATAGTATTCTTATTGCCTTTGCCAAATGGGACTATAACTCTCATCCCTTTTTGTATTTTGTTTTCAAATTTTTTTGGTACATGATAAGTAAATGATTTATCTAAAAATCTACTTTTACTATCAAGGATTACATTACAATACAAACTATCACCTTAAACTATCAGATCTAATATTTTATTAGCTAATTCTTTTTTGGTCATAATATCTAACCTTTCCACCTTATCTTTTGATAAAATGGAAGCAATATTTGTATCTACATCAAATCCGGCACCTTTTTTCTTCAAATCATTAGCAATTATATAATCAGCTTTTTTAGATTCTAATTTTATTTTTGCATTTTTAATTAAATCGTCAGTTTCGGCTGCAAAGCCTATTAAGATTTGATTATTCTTTTTATTTCCAAAATATTTTAATATATCTATATTTTCTATTAATTCTAGATTAAGATTGTTTCCATTCTTTTTTATTTTTTTATCACTAACATCTTTAACCTTATAATCAGTTGGAGCTGCTGACATAATCAAAGCATTACAATCATCAAATTCTTTTTCAATTGCTTCCTTTAATTCTTTATTAGTTCTAATATTTATTTTATCAATTCCGTCAGTATCTAAAGGATTTACAGGACCAGAAATCAGTTTTACTTCTGCCCCTCGCTTAAATGCTTCAATTGCTATATTATATCCCATTTTCCCGCTTGATTTATTAGTGATATATCTTACATAATCGATTGGTTCAACAGTAGGACCTGCAGAAACAATAATTTTTTTACCTTGTAAATCTTTTTTTGTAAAATAATAGTCTAAATATTTTACTATATTAACTGGTTCTTCCATTCTTCCATCACCAGTAGTATCACAAGCCAAGAGACCAGAATTTGGATTAATTATATGTACTCCTCTATCTCTTATTTTCTTTAAATTTTCTTGAGTAGCTTCATTATTTAACATATTTGTGTTCATAGTTGGAGCTACTATAATATCTTTATCACAAGCTAAAAGTGATGCACTAAGCATATTATCTGCAATTCCATAAGTAATTTTTGAAAGAGTATTTGCACTTAATGGAGCAACCAAAAAAACATCTGCCCATTTTGGTAAATCAATATGATAAACTCTATCGTGATGACCTTCAAACATATCTGAGTAAACAATGCATTTACCCATAGTTTCAAATGACAAAGGGCTTATAAATTCACAAGCGGATTTTGTCATTATAATTTTTAGATTTGCACCTTCTTTTTTTAATCTAGAACATAATTCCAAAACTTTATAAGCGGCTATTCCCCCACTAACTCCTAGGAGAATATTTTTACCCTTAATCATTTTTCTTTACTTTTCCTTCCATAATTTCATGTAAAGCTTGAGTAACAGGCTTATCTTCTAGATCTTTAGTTAAAAAATCTGAACCATTAACAATTCTTCTTGCTCTTTTTGCTGCCATCATGCAAATTTCATACCTACTTGAACTTATTTCTGCTAATTCTTTAAAAGATGGATTATTCATATTTACTCCTTATCAAAATTTATATCTTCTCTAATAACTCTATGTTTTTCTGCGTTTATTATCTCATTAACCAAATTGATTGCTGAATTTAAATGGTCATTAACTACTAAGTAATCGTAATTTTTAATATAAGATAATTCTTTTTTTGCATTTGACATTCTTAAATTAATGTCACTTTCCGTTTCAGTTCCTCTATTGACAATTCTGTTTTTTAACTCGCTAAGGCTAGGAGGCGCTAGAAAAATATATACTCCATTGTCAATATTTTTCTTAACATTCAATGCTCCTTGAACATCTATTTCCAAAATTACAATTTTACCTTCATTGATTTTTTCTTCAACAAATTCTTTTGGTGTACCATAATAGTTATCGTGAACTTTTGCATACTCCAAAAATTTATCTTCTTCAATCATTTTTTCAAATTCTTCATGAGTCTTAAAAAAATAGCTTACCCCTTCTATTTCACCAGGTCTTTGTTTCCTAGTTGTAACAGAAACTGAATAAACTAGATTTTTCTGTGTATTCATAAGATCATGCAATACTGTTCCCTTCCCTACTCCAGACGGACCAGATATTACTAATAAAAATCCTTTTTTCATCGTGCCTCCTTATTAGTACTATTTTACTTTATGGAAAAATTTAGTTCAAGTATATTCTTCTGATATAATAGTTTATATATAAAAAAAAGAGGTGATTTGATGAGCTACGATGGTTTAGTAACCAGAGCCGTAACTTTTGAGATAAAAAAATTATTGTTAGGGGCAAAAATTCAAAAGATAAGCCAACCTTCAAAAAATGATATTATTCTAAATATTTATTCTTTTGGAAAGAGTTACAAATTATTACTAAGTGCAAATAATAATGAAGCTAGAGTTCATATTACAAAGAAAAAATATGAAAATCCTGTGACTCCTCCAAATTTTTGTATGGTTTTAAGAAAACACTTAAGCCAAAGTAAAATAATAGAAATTGAGCAACATGAACTAGATAGAGTAATTATATTTCATATTTCATCGGTAGATGAAATGGGTTATGATGTTTCTAATAAATTAATTATTGAAATAATGGGGAAATATTCAAATATAATACTAACTGATGATAAATTTAAGATAATTGATTCTATCAAAAGAGTTAATTTTAAAATGTCATCTGTTAGAGAAATTCTTCCA
>URRX01000105.1 GCA_900550345.1 uncultured Anaerococcus sp.
ATTTGAGTAAATAATTATTTTATCTATTTTAAAATTAATAATAAATTCTAAAAAGAATTTTAATATATATGATATGATTGTATTTGAAAATAAGGAAAGGTAATTATGGAACTTAAGGAAATTTCAAAAAATGAATATGATGAATTTTTAATAAAAATTAGAAATCATTCTTTTTATTCAACTAGCAAAATGGCTAATGTAAAAAGCATAGACTATGCTGATCCAAAACTTTTAGCTTTGGTTGATAATGGTCAAATACTAGCAGTTGGTATGACTCTTATTAGAAAACTTTTTATTAGTAAAAGAATGGATCTTTTTATTGGTGCATATGCACTTGATGAAAAATATGAATATATCTTTTATGATAAGTTAAAAGATTATGCTAAAAAAATGGGTGTTATAAAATTATTAGTAAAACCAGACAAGCTTTACTCTACCATGGATCAAGAAGGAAACATTACTTCTTATGCTGACCATTCTTTTGTAGATAAGATGAAAGAAGTTGGTTATATTGAAAATGATGGATCTGTTATAAAAAACTATGGTTTAAGTAATTATCAATTTGTTAAGGATATGAGAGAATTTCTCCCAGATGATGAGAAAAAACTTTTAAAATCTTTCAATAATAATGCCAGAAGAAAAATAAAAAAAGCCAAGGAACTTGATATTAGGGTAAGACCTATAGAAAGAGAAGAGTTAGAAGATTTTAAAAAATTAACGGAAGATACATCAAGAAATCAAGGCTTTGCTGACAAAAGTTTAAGATATTATACAAAGTTTTTTGATGAATTTAAAAATGACGCCGAATACTTAACAGCAGAAATTGATCTTGATAGGTCAATAAAAAAATTAAAAGATTTAATAGGATCTTTAGATCCTAATTCAAAAAAGAATACACAAAGAATAAAATCATTGGAAAAAGACCTAAATTTACTTGAAGAATATAAAAAAGATTCTGATTCTAATGTGATAAATCTTGCAAATATGATTTTAATTTACCAAGAAGATGAGGCCATATATTTTTATGGGGGATCTATAGAAAAATACCACAAACTTCCAGGTGCCTTTATCCTTCAACATGAAGCAATGCTTAGGACAATGAGAAGAAATTTACCTATTTATAATTTCTTTGGTGTATTTTTTGAAGGAGAAAATCACGACATTAATTCTAGTAAGGGAATTTTGAGATTTAAGCAAAATTTCAATGGATATATTATAATGAAGTCTGATGCCTTCCTATATTATCCAAATCCTACAAAATATAAGTTCTTGATGAAAATAAGGTCAATTGGCCATAAAGTTTTGGATAGGTTTATAAAAAAATAAATTATTTAATAGAGTTTAAATTTAAGAAAGGTTTATATGATAGTTAAAGAGATATCTAGAAAAGATTATGATGAATTTTTAGAAAAAGTTAAATCATATTCTTTCTTGCAAACTAGCAAGATGAATGAGGTTTTGATAAGTAATAACAGAGAAACCAAGCTTTTGGGCCTTGTTGATGAGGGAGAAGTTTTGGCAGTAGGACTTGCTTTTTTAAGAAAAATCTATGGTGGTAAAAGAATAGATTTTATGGTTGGAGCAAGTGCGATTGAAGAAAAATACGAATTTGTTTTCTATGATAAGTTGAAAGATTATGTAAAAGAGATAGGATGCTTAAAATTAGTTATAAAATTAGATAAGGATTATATAATTTATGATCAAGAAGGAAATCCTATTGAGAAAAAAGATACTTACTATTTAGAAGAAATGAAAAAAGCAGGATATAACATTAACGATAAATCAATTCCAGTTAATGATGGTTCTGCTGATTATCAATTTGCAAAAGATTTGTCTGAATTTTTGCCAGATAAAGAAAAAGACTTATTAAAATCTTTTAACTCAAATGCAAGAAGAAAGATAAAAAAAGCAAAAGATCTTGATATTAAAGTAAGACCTTTAAGAAGAGATGAAATTGAAGATTTTAAGGTTTTAACTTTGGAAACATCAAAAAGACAAGGATTTGGTGATAAATCATTAGCTTATTATCAAACTTTCTATGATGAATTTAAGGATGATGCAGAATTTTTAGTATCTGAAATTAATTTGAAAGAGTCTATTGAAAAGCTTGAAAAATTAATAGCAGGTATGGATCCTAATGGAAAAAATAATAAACAAAGAATAAAATCATTGCAAAAAGAAGTTGATATGCTAAAAGAATTTAGGGCAGATTCTGATAGCGATGTAATTCCTTTAGCAAATATGATTTTAATTTATCTAAAAGATCAAGCAATTTATTTTTTAGGCGGATCATTAACAAAATATCAAAAACTCCCAGGAGCATTCAAACTTCAATATGAAGCAATGAAAAGAATTTGCCAAAGAAATATCCCTATTTATAATTTCTATGGTATTGATGGTGTATTTGATGGAAGCGATGGAGTATTAAGGTTTAAACAAAATTTCAATGGATATATAATAAGAAAAGCTGGTGGATTTTCATATTATCCGAACCCAACTAAATATAAATTTATCCAATCTGTAAAAAAAATAAAAAGAAAATTCAATAAGTAAGCTTAAAAATATTTGATTTTTTTAAAAAAAGAATTAGAATAATTAAGTGATAAATAAATTTGAAATAGCGGCTAATGCCGTTATTTTTCTGTTTTAAATCAAGAAAGGAGTTTGAGATGGCAGAAGTAAAATCAGAAAAACTTGGATCTATGCCTGAAGGAAAATTGTTGTTTGAAATGAGTCTTCCTATTATTATTTCTATGCTTGTTCAAGCTATTTATAATATTGTAGATTCTATTTTTGTTGCTAGATTATCAGAAAAAGCACTCACAGCTGTGGCTATTTCTTTTCCAATTCAAAATGTAATCATAGCTTTTGGTGTGGGAATTTCAGTTGGTGTATCGGCACTTTTATCTAGATATTTGGGTATGAAAAATCAAAAAAAGGCAAATAGTGTGGCAGTTCATGGTCTTATTTTGGCTGGTATTTTATCTTTAATATTTGTTATTATTGCTATATTCTTTGTAGAATCCTTTATAAAAATGCAAACTCACGATTCTAAGATTATAGCCTACGGAAATGACTATCTTCATGTAGTTTGTTTATTTTCTTTTGGGGTATTTTTCCAAATTCTTTTTGAAAAACTTCTCCAATCAACAGGACTTACCTTTTATACTATGATTACCCAAGGTGTTGGAGCAATTATTAATATAATTTTAGATCCTATTTTTATCTTTGGACTTTTTGGATTTCCAAGACTTGAGGTAAAAGGGGCAGCAGTTGCAACCGTAATAGGACAAGTTACAGGAGCCTTGGTTGGACTTTCTCTTAATTTAATCAAAAATAAAGAAATAAAGTTCTCATTTAAAAATTTTTCCATGTCTCATTTGATATTTAAAGAAATATTTTCAATAGGACTTCCAGCAGCTTTAATGAATGCTATTACTTCATTTGCGGTATTTTTTATAAATACAATTCTTAGAGGCTTTGGTCAATCTGCCATCGCAGCTTATGGTGTAATGTTTAAACTACAAAGTTTTGAATTTATGCCAATTTTAGGTATATCAAATGCCATGGTTCCAATAATTTCTTATAATTATGGAGCAAGGAATAAAGAAAGAATAAGAAAATCCATCAAATTATCCATAACTTGGTCAACCTTAATGATAATTTTTGGTATGATAATTTTTATGGCATTTCCAGAAGAAATTTTAAACTTGTTTTCAGCAACACCAAAAATGAAAGAAATTGGTATTCCAATGATTAGGATAATTTCAATTTCATATTTGCCAGTAGGATTTTCTATAGTTTGCGCTTCAATTTTCCAATCCCTATCAAGTGCAGGAATTGCTTTGTTTGAGCCGTTTTTAAGACAATTTATAATTTTACTACCATTAATGTATTTTATAGGACAAAAAACTGGAGATATTGATAAAATTTGGTATTCATTCATAATAGCAGAATTTTTGGCTGGACTTTATTGTGTATATTTCTTGAGAAAAGATTATAAAGAAAAAATTGAAAAAGTAATGTAAAATTATTTTAATCAAAAAAAATCCAGGATTTTTCCTGGATCATACTGTTGACAAAGTATACAAATCCTCATGCTAAGAATATCATACGGAAAAAATTGATTTGATTTCAAATTTTAAAATTTGTCAAAAAACGCACTGTTTGAGTGTTAGCGAGTTTGCGTTTTTAGAATTTTGGAATTTAGAAATCAACAATTTTTGAAGTCCGATATTCGTGCTTGAGGGTTTGTCTACGCTCTGATCCAGGATTTTTCCTGGATTTTATTTTTTTCCTTTATGAATTCCTAAAAATAAATAATCAAAAAATCCTATTTTTAATTGGTAAAAAATTAAGCTCAAGAAGAAAACTATTAGTCCTGTTGCTATATGAAGCATTGGAGTGCTTAATTTTAGGAAATTGTCTAGGAGAATTTTTACAAGAGGAAATAGATAGATTAGCCCGCTTAAAAAATATTTTTCAAAATTTATCTCATAGACATTTGATTTTAAAATTAAATAAATTATTAGCAATAGAGAAATGTGAAAACCTATAAAGAATTTGTACTTATCTATTACCAATATTTCTACGAAAAATAAGAGGATTATTATTATATATAAATACTTGTTTATTTTCTTGGCGGGATAAATTCTTGCAAAGGAAAAATATACAAATATATAGAAAAAAT
>URRX01000106.1 GCA_900550345.1 uncultured Anaerococcus sp.
AGCTAAACAAACAATTAATAATATTATTATGGAATTGTGTGAAAAAGATTATATTGAAAGAATTTCAGATAAAGATGACAAAAGAATAAAAATTTTAAAGTTGACAGAAAAAGGAAATTTATACGCGAATGATTTTTTGAAACCAATAATTGATTATAATGAGAAATTATATGAAAAATTAGGAGAGGAAAAAATTAATCATTTGATTGAAGAAATTTCTACTTTAGGAGAAATTTTATGTGAAATAAATAAGGAGGGAGAAAATGAATAGTTTAAAGGAATTTTTTATAAATTTCAAATATCTAATGCCTGCTGTTGGCCAATATAAGAAAAATGCAAAAATCTCTATGATAGCCACAAGTATTGAAACTATTTTGGAACTTGTAGTTCCTACAATTATGGCTTTGATTATTGATAGGGCAGTAAGCAGGAAAGATATTAAAATGACCTTTATTTTGGGTGGACTAATGATTTTAGTTTCACTTATATGTATGTATTCGGGAATGGTGGCAACCAAACACGCATCAGCAACCTCATCAGGCTTTGGTGCAAATTTAAGAAAGCTTGCCTTTGGTAAAATTCAAAGATTTGGTTTTGAAGATTTGGAAGAATTTAGGACGTCTTCACTTATAACAAGGCTTACAAGTGATATCCAACAAATAATTTTTTCTGTATTTTTGGCAGTAAGATTTATTATAAAAACCGTGGTTATGGCTCTTGTAGCTGTAGTTTTATCAGTAAAAGTTTCACCAAGACTTTCACTTTTATTTTTAGTTACCCTACCAATTTTAGTAATTGCCATATTTTTTACTATGTCAAAGGTAATTCCAGGATTTAGACAATTTAGAAAAGAATTTGATAAATTAAATTTGATAGTTCAAGAATCTTTGGCAAATATTAGGGTAATAAAATCTTTTGTAAGAGATGATTTTGAAATTAAAAAAATGGCAAAACAAAATTTCACCATGTACAAATTGATTGATAAGGCAAGTGGAGCTATGTCTTATATAGGACCTATTGCAAATGTAATTATGTTTGGTTCAATGGTTTCTATAGTTTGGTTTGGTGGAAATGAAATTATAAGTGGACAAATTAAAGTTGGAGAGCTAATGAGCTTTATTATGTATTCAATGATGCTTTTGGGCGCATTTTTGGGAATTTCTATGGTTTTGATGCAAATGATGGCATCAAGTCCTGGAGTTGTTAGAATTGCAGAAGTTATTGAACACAAACCATACATGAACAATGATGAAAAAATTGAAAATTTAGAAGTTAAAGATGGATCAATTGATTTTAATAATGTTTCTTTTAAATATGGTAAAGATTCTGACAATTATGCCTTAAAAGATATAAATCTTCATATAAAAGAAGGAGAATCTATAGGAATTTTAGGATCAACTGGTTCAAGTAAGTCTACTTTAGTTCAACTTTTACCTAGACTTTATGATATTGATAAGGGAGAGTTAAAAATCGGTGGAGTTGATATAAAAAAATACGATATTAAAACCTTAAGAGATGCTGTAAATATTGTTTTACAAAAAAATACCTTATTTTCTGGAACAATTGAAGAAAATATAAGGTGGGGAGATCTTGATGCATCATTTGAAAAGGTAGAAAAAGTAGCTAAAATTGCTTGTGCAGATGAATTTATAAAAGAAAGGGCTGATGGCTATCAATCACTTTTAGGTCAAGGTGGAACGGGAGTTTCTGGTGGTCAAAAACAAAGAATTTGTATAGCAAGGTCTCTTTTGAAAAAACCAAAAATTTTAATCTTGGACAATTCTACCTCAGCTGTTGATACAAAAACAGAAAGTAAAATTGTTGAAGGAATAAATAATTATTCTGAGAATTTAACAAAAATTATTATATCTCAAAGAGTTTCATCTTTTAAAAACTGCGATAGGATCTTGGTTATGAAAGATGGATATATTGAAGATATAGGAAGTCATGACCAAGTTTATAGTAGAAATGATTTTTACAAGAAAACTTACGATATGCAAGAGAAAGGAAGTGATCTAGATGAAAAATAAATTAAAGTCATCAAAAAATAATCCAACTTCCCACGGAGGTATAAAAAGACTTTTAAAATATTTATTTAATTATAAGTGGCAAATGTTTTTGGTTATAATTTCTGTAATAGTTTCAACTACATGTCAAATTTTGGGAATGTCACTTTTACAGCCAACAATCGACACGGCAATCTTGAAAGCAGATATAAATGGACTTAGGTTAAATATAATTAAGATGATAATCTTCTTTTCTATTTCAGCCCTAACTTCTGTAATTTTTTCAAGACTGATGGTAAGGGTGAGTGAAAAAAGTATTAGGGATATAAGAAATGAATTATTTGCAAAAATTCAAAGCATGGATATAGGATTTTTTGATCAAAATACTCATGGGGAAATAATGAGTAGGTTTACAAATGATACTGACATGCTTGGTCAATCTTTATCCTCATCAATACCAAATTTATTACAATCTTTCTTATTATTTGTAGGAACATTTGTAATAATGTTTGTAATAAATTTTAGGCTTACAATATTGACTATTTTTACAATTTTTATAATGCTTGCTATTTTAAAAAGACTTGTAAAAAAATCAACAAAATTATTTTCAAGAAATCAAATTGAACTTGGAAAAATGAATGGTTTTATTGAAGAAACTTTATCAGGCCAAAAAATAGTAAAAGTTTTTAACTTTGAAGAGAATTCAAAAAACAAATTTAATCAAATGGCCGATAGGGTCAGGGAACTAATTTGGCAAGCAAATACTGTAATGGGAAAAATTATGCCGTTTTTGAAAAATGGAATAAATATTTCTTACGCCATAGTTTGTATGGCAGGAGCCTTTCTTACTATTGTAGGTCAAATGACAGTTGGAACTCTTGCAACATATTTAACTTATGTCAGACAATTACAAAATCCTATAGCAACTGTTTCTCAACAAGCAAATGTTATGGCCCAAGCTGTAGCAGGGGCAAATAGAATTTTTGAAATTTTAGATATGGAAGGTGAAAAAGACGAAGGATATATTGACCTTGTTCACGCAACTATTGATAAAAAAGGAAAATTTCATGAGTCTGATAAATTAACAGGAATTTATGCTTGGAAAAAAGTTATAGATGGAAATCCTATTTATAAAAAACTTGAAGGTAA
The DNA here is from genome assembly GCA_900550345.1 of uncultured Anaerococcus sp. Taxonomy (GTDB): domain Bacteria; phylum Bacillota; class Clostridia; order Tissierellales; family Peptoniphilaceae; genus Anaerococcus. Next base: position 3,156 of record URRX01000106.1, read on the forward strand.
AATTGATTTTGAACACGTTAATTTTTCTTATGATGGTAAAAATCAAATTTTAAAAGATGTAAGTTTTTATGCAAGACCTGGAGAAAAAATTGCTTTTGTTGGATCAACTGGAGCTGGGAAAACTACTATAACAAATGTAATTACAAGATTTTATGATATAGACTCTGGATTAATAAAAGTTGATGATATAGATATTAAAAAAATTCAAAAACAAGCATTAAGAAGAGCCTTTGGTATGGTTTTACAAGATGTAAATTTATTTACGGATTCTATTTATGAAAATATTAGATATGGAAGGCTTGATGCAAATAATGATGAAATAAAGGCTGCAGCTAGAATGAGTAAGGCTGATTCATTTATAAAAAGACTTCCACATGGATATGATACAAAAATTTATGGAAATGGATCAAGTTTATCAGATGGACAAAATCAATTAGTATCTATTTCAAGAGCTGCTGTTGATGAACCATCAATGTTAATTTTGGATGAGGCAACAAGTTCAATCGATTCAGCGACAGAGCTTACAGTTACAGAAGCTTTAGATAATCTTATGGCAGGATCAACATCAATTGTAATTGCCCACAGATTATCAACAATCAAAAATTCTGACGTAATAATGGTAATGGATGATGGAAGAATAATTGAAAGAGGAAATCACGAATCTTTAATGGAGAAAAAAGGAACTTACTATCAATTATATACTGGAAAATTAGAATTAGATTAAAAAAAGCGTAGTGGTCGTTTGACACTACGCTTATTATTTTGCAAAGGAATTTATGATTTCTCTTTCAATAAGATTTCTATAGACTTTTGATCCCTCAACTTCTGGATGAACCATATCTTTGGCGAATAAATTTGCTTTTTCCTTGGCAAATTTGTACCAATCAACCATATAGGCGTTTTTATTTTCATCACAGAATTTTTTGATTCTTGCATTAATTGGACCTTCCCAAGATTGGCTGTTGATAGTATTTACAAAAAATACCTTTCTTCCTTCAGAAATATTTAAAATATCAAGCATATTTTGCTCGCTTAAGGTTCCATTAGAACCAAGGCTAACAAGGATTATATTTCCAAGTCCATTTTTATTTTTTATATCTTGTAAAACTTTTGGTCCATCAGTCATTTGCCTTCCAACTTCAGCATCAAGATAAAGATTTGGATTAAATTCCCTAATAAAAGGATCGACATTTATTAAAACCGAATCCCCAATTGCAGTAATTGAAGTATTTTTTAAAAATTCCCTTTCATTTTCTGTAAAATTAAAATCATCATAAGATTTTTTTTCAAAAGTAATTTGTTTTTTTTCAGACTTTTTATTATCATTTTCTTTTTTGTCTTTGTACTTTTCATTAGAATTTGAAATTTTATTCTTGTTTTCTTTATTCTTTTGATCTTGTAGAAATTTTTCGTTATTTTTCTTTATATTTTCCTTATTATCACTAATTCTTTTTTCAAGATTTTTCATATCTTCTGCCTTAGGATTTGGAATAAAGTTTGCCAAAACATTCATACTTAAAATTAGAACAGCA
>URRX01000107.1 GCA_900550345.1 uncultured Anaerococcus sp.
TTTCTGTTCTTTTTTAATAAATTAAATATCAATACTCATAAAAATTGGAGTATGATCTTGTCTATCTCCAGAATCTATCATATCTGATTCTTTAATTTTTTCCTTTAATCTATCAGAAACAATAAAATAATCAATTCTCCATCCTGAATTATTAATCTTACTTGTTTTTACTCTTTGGGCCCACCAAGTATATTTACCTTCAATATCACCATGTAAATATCTAAATGTATCGACAAAACCTTTATTTAATAAATTTGTAAATCCATTTCTTTCTTCATCAGTAAAACCGGCTGATCTATGATTATTTTCCGGATGTTTTAGATCTATTTCTTTGTGTGCGACATTGAAATCTCCACAAGCAATTACTGCTTTATCTTGATCTAATCTTTCTAGATAACTCGCAAATTTTTCATCCCAAATTTGTCTTAAAGAAAGTCTATTAAGTCCACTACCAGCATTCGGAGTATAAACTTGTGTTAAGTAAAAATCATTGAATTCTAATGTAATTATTCTCGCTTCATTATCCATTGTATCTGGTGCACCTAAAATTGGAAAAGTAATTTTTGGTTCAAGTTCTTTTTTATAAATTGTTAAACATCCAGCATAAGATTTTCTTGCAGGTTCTTGAGAACTTACCCAAGAATAATCATATTGTGGAAAATATTTTTCTAGTATTTCTTTGTGATTTTTACTAGGACCTGTCCTTGGTAATTTTGTCTCTTGCAAACAAATTATATCTGCATTCTCATTAATTATTGTATTTAAAACTTCTCTAGACATTTTCGCCCTATTAGAATCACTTGTCAAGGCTGCATTTAGAGAATCTATATTCCATGAAATAAATTTCATTTTAACTCCTTTACTTTTTTATCATTAAAAATATTTTACCAATTTTAACATTTTTAGCAATTAACTAAAGTTTAAATTATATTTAGGGTATCATTATAATAGTAAAAATATGGAGGTTAAAATGAAATGGAAAAATAGGCGTAAAAGTTCTAACGTAAATAGAGGTTCAAGTGCACCAGTTGTTTTTGGTGGTGGCATTGGTGGTTTAGTTTTGATGTTAATATTTTATTTCTTAGGAGCAGATCCTTCTGTAATTAATGATAGAAATGTTGATCAAAAACAAAACAGCCAATATGAAGAAAAAATTTCAGAAGGTCAAAAAGAATTAGAAGATTTTTTATCAGTTGTACTTGCTGATACTGAAGATATGTGGCATGAAAAATTTAACGAATATAATAAAACTTATACTGAACCAAAAATGACTCTTTATACTGGATCCACAAAATCTGCATGTGGAGTTGCTCAATCTGGTATGGGACCATTTTATTGCCCATTAGATCAAGCTGTTTATATTGATGTTTCTTTTTATGATGAATTAAAAAATACTTTTGGAGCTGGAGGAGATTTTGCTTTTGCATATGTTTTAGCTCATGAGGTTGGTCATCATGTACAAAATGAATTGGGAATATTAAATCAAACTCAACAATTACAAAAAAATTTGTCAGAAACTGAATATAATAAATATTCTGTAGCTCAAGAATTGCAAGCAGATTATTTTGCAGGTGTATATGCATATTACTCAAAAGAAAAGGGATATCTAGAAGCTGGTGATATTGAAGAAGCAATGAAAGCAGCTTCATCCATAGGTGATGATAAAATTCAACAAATGTCTGGTTCAAATATAAATCCAGATAAATTTACTCATGGATCAAGTAAAGATAGGAAAAATGCATTTGATATGGGATATAAATACCATGATATAGAACATTCTATGGAATTCTTTGAAAATCTTGATTACCAAATAAAAATAAATATATAAAAAATTGGTGCAAATAAAAGATATTTGCACCGATTTTTTTTACAAATTTTTCCCCTTTAAAATTGCATTATATAAAAATTCACTAAGCTTATTTTCATCTGCCTCATAAAACATTTCTTTTCCCTCTCGCCTAGATTTAATTAGCCCTGAAATTTTTAATATTTTTAAATGATGACTAACAGCTGGTGATGACATATTCATGATTGCCGCAATATTTAATACACATTCTTTTCTATGACATAATAGCCAAAAAATTTGAAGTCTTTTGGGATCTCCTAATTGTTTGAAAGCTTTTGAAATATCATCAGCCATATCTTCTTCTAATAAAAAATCAATTTTGTCATCATCTTTATAATGTTTATGTGGTAATTTCATATTTCACTCCTTGTATATACTTTACCACAAATTATCTTCAATTTAATAAATGTTTAATCGTTGACTTTTCTTTAAAATAATTGTATTATGATTTTAGAACAATTAAATATATGTTTAATCGAAAATTTAAAGGAGTTAATTATGAAAAAATCTTATAAAATCGAAGTAGATTGTCCATCTTGTGCAAATAAAATGGAAATTGAAGCAAAGAATACTCAAGGAGTTGTAGATTGTAAAATAAACTTTATGATGTTAAAAATGAAAATAACTTTTGAAGAAGGCGCCGATGAAAAGGAAGTTATGGAAAATGTTTTGAAAAATTGCAGAAAAATCGAAAAAGATTGTGAAATTTATTTTTAGGTAAAATTATGAATAAAAAACAAAAAAAATCTTTAACCAAAATTTCTATTTCTGCCCTACTTTTAATTATTCTACATTTTGTTAGCTTTAATAGATACATTGACTTTATCTTATATATGATTTCTTATCTTTTAGTTGGATATGAAGTTTTACTTGAAGCTTTTAATGGAATCAAAAATAAACAAGCATTTGACGAATCATTACTAATGTCAATTGCAACTATTGGCGCAATAATTCTTGGACTTTATACAAACAGTGGTGATTATGTTGAAGCCGTTGCTGTTATGCTTTTTTATCAAATTGGAGAATTTTTCCAATCATATGCTGTAGGAAAAAGCAGAAAATCAATAGCAGATCTTATGGATATAGCTCCAGATTATGCTAATTTAGAAGATGAGAATGGAAAAATTATAGAAGTAGACCCTGATGAGGTAGAAATAGGATCCATCATTGTAATAAAACCTGGAGAAAAAGTGCCTTTAGATGGAGAAGTTGTTGATGGTAAATCTTCTCTTGATACCAAAGCTTTAACTGGTGAATCAATTCCAAAAGATGTTAAGGAAGGATCTATGATTTATTCAGGTTCTATTAATCTAAATGGTTTAATAAAAGTTAAAACAACAAAGGAATTTGGGGAATCTACTGTAACAAAGGTTTTGGAATTAATAGAAGATGCATCAGAAAGAAAATCTAAATCAGAAAATTTTATTACAAAATTCGCAAGGATTTATACACCTATAGTAGTGTATTTAGCCTTAGCACTTACAATATTACCACCAATTATCTCATTACTAATTGGAAGTGATGCTAATTTTTCAACATGGATATATAGGGCTTTGATATTTTTAATTATATCTTGTCCTTGTGCTCTTGTAATTTCTGTTCCTCTATCATTTTTTGCTGGAATAGGTTCAGCAAGTAAAAAAGGAGTTTTAATCAAAGGATCAAATTTCTTAGAAGTTTTATCAAATGTAGATCAAATTATTTTTGATAAGACTGGAACATTAACAAAGGGAACTTTTGAAGTTACAGCTATTCATCCGGAAGTTTTATCAGAAAATGAGCTTTTGCATATAGCAAGTCATGTTGAAAGATATTCAACTCATCCAATAGCTGAATCTTTAAAAAATGCTTATAAAAATGAAGATGATGATTGTAAGGTTGAAGATATTAAAGAAATTTCTGGTTGTGGAATAAGTGCAAAAGTTAATGATGACCTAGTTTATGTAGGAAATACAAAGATGATGGACAAATTTAATATAAAATGGAAATCTTGTGATAAAAGTGGAACCATCATACATGTAGCAGTAAATGATTCCTACCAAGGCCATATTGTAATTTCTGATACAATAAAAGAAAATTCTAAAAAAGCTATTGAAAATTTAAAAAATAATCACATAAGTAAAACTATAATGCTTACTGGAGATAGTAAAAAAGTTGGTCAAGACGTTTCAAATACTCTAGGATTAGACAATTTTTATAGCGATCTTCTTCCTCAAGATAAGGTTAAAATTTTAGAAGAAATACTAGAAAAAAATACCAATGAAAATAAAAAAATTGCCTTTGTTGGAGATGGAATTAACGATGCCCCATCACTTACAAGAGCAGATGTAGGAATTGCAATGGGAGCTATGGGATCAGATGCAGCGATAGAAGCTGCAGATGTAATTTTAATGGACGATGATCCATTAAAAATTTCCACAGCAATAAAAATTTCAAAAAAATGTCTAAAAATTGTAAAAGAAAATATTTATTTTTCAATTGGTGTAAAAATTATTGTTCTAACACTTGGTGCATTTGGAATGGCTTCTATGTGGGCTGCTATCTTTGCAGATGTTGGTGTTACGGTTATAGCTGTATTAAATGCTATGAGATGCATGTATTTAAATGATAAAAATGATTAAAGCTGTTTTAATTGATATTGATGATACAATTTTTGATTTTGAAAAATGCTCAAAAAATGCCTTTAAAAATACTTTGAAAAAATTAGATTTAAACTATAAAGATAAAGATTTTTCTTATTTCAATTTTGTTAATGATATTTTGTGGACCAAACAAAAATCAGGCAAATTAACTATAAATGAAGTATTTATGAA
>URRX01000108.1 GCA_900550345.1 uncultured Anaerococcus sp.
TAAGGTTTTAAATTTAGATGTAAATACAAATAAACAATTGGCATTTGATATGGATATGATTTATACGGAAGATATTACTATAAATCAGGCGAAGGAAATTAATGATAAGTTAGTAAGCCTTTTTTACAATATAGCTATTGATGTATATGCTGATTATTATTGGAAAGGGCTTTGCATAGAAGTTATAAATAGGTATCATTAAAGGGCAATAAGCCCTTTTTTAATTTGATTAGAAAGGAAAATATGATTATTTTAGGTATAGATCCTGGAATTGCTATAATGGGTTATGGAGTTTTGGAAGTTAATGGAAACAGGTATAATGTTTTGGAAAACGGAGTGATTACAACATCATCTAAAACAAAAACTCCAAAAAGATTAGAAATTTTATATGAAAATTTGAGTGATATTATAAAGCAATATAATCCAGATGAGTTTGCAATTGAAGAATTGTTTTTTAATCAAAATGTAAAAACAGCTATTACCGTAGGTCATGCAAGGGGAATTCAAGTTTTATGTGCGCAAATTAATAATTTACCTATTTATGAGTACACACCACTTCAAATAAAACAAGCTATAACTGGATTTGGTAGGGCTAATAAAAAACAAATGCAACAAACTATTACAACTTTACTAAATTTAAGTGAGATTCCAAAACCAGATGATGCAGCAGATGCATTGGCAGTTGCTCTCACACATGCATTTAGTCAAAGATTTAAGGAACAATTTAGGATGAATTAATGATAAGTTATATAATAGGTGAAATAAAATATATTGGCGAAGAAAATTTTGTTATAGAAAATAATAATATAGGTTATTTAATAAATTCTTCATTTAATACTATAAAAACGTTAGAAATAAATAATGAATTTAAAATTTTTACAAAAATGAATGTTCGAGAGGATGATATTTCTTTATTTGGTTTTTCATCAAAAGATGAACTTGAAGTATTTGAACTTTTGACAAGTGTATCAACAATTGGACCCAAAAATGCCATAGCAGTTTTGTCAACTTTAAATGTAGATAAGATTAAACTTGCCATTGTAAATAATGATATAGATACGCTTACAAAAGCTAAAGGAATAGGAAAGAAAACTGCATCAAGAATAATTCTTGAGCTTGTGGATAAGGTTAAGAAGATGGCTATTAATGATGATATATCAATTTTAGAAGAGTCTAGTGAAAGTTCTAACTCTGAGATTGATGTAGCAAGAGAAGCCTTAATAAACTTAGGTTATCAAAGAAATAGTATTGATAATGTTCTAACTACATTAAAAGATTCAGACTTAAGCCTTGAAGAAATTATAAAAGAAGCTTTAAAGAGAATGATTTAGGGTGATTATATGTATGATCAAAATGAAAGAATAGTCGGCTCTAATGAGCAAATAAATGACAAATACAAGGAATTAAGTATAAGACCTAAGTGGTTAAATGATTACATAGGTCAAGATAAAGCAAAAGAAAAATTAAAAATTTTTATTGAGTCTTCTTTGAAAAGGGAAGAATCTTTGGATCATGTACTTTTACAAGGTCCTCCAGGACTTGGTAAAACTACCCTTTCAAATATAATTGCAAATGAGCTTGGGGTAAATATTAGAATTACAAGTGGGCCTGCAATCGAAAGACCATCAGATCTTGCAAGTATACTAACAAATCTTGATAAGGGTGATGTTTTATTTATTGATGAAATTCACAGGATAAATAGGTCAGTTGAAGAAATTTTGTATCCTGCTATGGAGGATTTTGCCTTAGATATAATAGTTGGAAAAGGGCCTAATGCTCAGTCAATTAGAATAGATTTGGAAAAATTTACTCTAGTAGGAGCAACTACAAGAGCAGGAATGCTTTCTGCTCCCTTAAGAGATAGATTTGGAGTTTTATTATCTTTAAATCTTTATGATACAAAAGATCTTACAAAAATTGTAAAAAGATCTGCAGATATATTAGATATTCCAATCGATGAAAAAGGAGCTTTTGAAATAGCGAGAAGAAGTAGGGGTACTCCAAGAATTGCAAATAGACTTCTAAAAAGAGTCAGGGATTATGCGATTGTAAAAAAAGATGAAATAATTGATTATGAGACTTCTTGTGAAGGATTAGAATTACTTGAAGTTGATCCTATGGGACTTGATAATATGGATAAAAAAATAGTTTTAACTATGTATGAAAATTTTGATGGAGGTCCTGTAGGTGTTGATACAATTGCTGCATCAACTGGAATAGAAAATGTTACAATAGAAGATGTTTATGAGCCATATTTATTACAGATAGGATTTTTAACAAGAACTCCTAGGGGAAGAATTCTAACAAAGAAAGCTTATGAGCACTATGGATTAAAATATAAGGATAAAAAATGAGAACAGAAGATTTTGATTATAATTTGCCAGAAGAATTAATAGCTCAACACCCAGCAGATAAAAGAGATTTTTCAAGATTAATGGTTGTTGATAGAAAAACTGGACAAAGGGAAGATAAACACTTTTATGATATTATAGATTACTTAAATGAAGGCGATCTTCTTGTAATGAATGATACAAGGGTAATTCCTGCAAGACTTTTCGGTCACAGACCAGAAAAAGAAGAAAAAATAGAAGTATTTTTACTAGAAAACATTGAAAAAGATAAGTGGGAAGTTTTGGTAAAACCAGGTAAAAAGATGAAAATTGGTACAAAGTGTATTTTTTCGGATGAATTAAGCCTTGAAGTTATTGATATCAAAGAAGATGGAAATAGGATAGTTGAATTTTCATATGAAGGTATTTTTCAAGAGATTCTTGATAAACTAGGAAATATGCCCCTACCCCCTTATATAAAAGAAAAATTAAAAGATAAGGAAAGATATCAAACTGTGTATTCTAAAAAACCAGGTTCTGTTGCAGCACCAACTGCAGGACTTCATTTTACAAAAGATCTTCTTAAAAGAATAGAAGATAAAGGCGTAAAATTAGCATTTATTACCTTAAATGTAGGACTAGGTACATTTAGACCTGTAAAGGTTGATGATGTAAAAAATCATAAAATGCATTCTGAATATTATCAAATCAGTAAAGAAACAGCAGATTTAATAAATGAAACTAAAAAAAATAATAAAAGAATTATTTCAACAGGTACTACAACTACAAGAACTTTGGAATCTGTATTCAAAAAAAATGGACAAATAAAAGAAGACTCAGGTTGGACAGATATTTTTATATATCCTGGATTTGAATTTAATGTTATAGATTGTCAAATTACTAATTTTCACTTGCCAAAATCAACTTTAATCATGCTTGTATCAGCTCTTGCAAACAAAGAAATAATTTTAGATTCATACAAGGATGCAGTTGAAAAAAAATATAGATTTTTTAGCTTTGGTGACGCTATGTTTTTAAAATAGGAGAAAAAATGGCTATAAAATATGAATTAATAAAAAAAGATAAATATTCCAATGCAAGATGTGGAGTAATTCATACAGACCATGGAGATATACCAACACCAATTTTTATGCCAGTTGGAACAAAAGCAACTGTAAAAACTATGAGTGTTGAAGAGTTAAAAGAAATAGATGCAAAAATAATTTTGGGAAATACCTACCATTTATATCTAAGACCAGGTATGGATATTATGAAAAAAGCTGGAGGTCTACATAAATTTATGAATTGGAATGGCCCTATTCTTACTGATAGCGGAGGATTTCAAGTTTTTTCTTTGTCAGATAATAGAGATATTTCAGAAAAAGGAGTAGTTTTTAGATCTCACATTGATGGTTCAAAACATTTATTTACTCCAGAAAAATCCATTGAAATTCAAAATGATATCCATTCTGATATAATGATGAGTTTTGATGAATGTATTCCATATCCTGCAGATTATAAATATGTAGAAGATTCAGTAGCAAGAACTGTTAGGTGGGCAAAAAGAGGTCTTGATTATCACAAGAAAAATTCCCACAAAGACCAATCCTTATTTGGAATTATTCAAGGTGGAATGTATGAAGATTTAAGAAAAAGATCTGTTGAAGAAACTTGTGCTATGGATTTTGATGGATATTCTCTAGGTGGTTTATCAGTAGGAGAACCAAAAGAAGAGATGATAAGACTTTTAAAATATACAACTCCACTTTTACCAGAAGATAAGCCAAGATACAATATGGGAGTAGGTAGTCCTGATTATTTATTCGAATCTTTTGAAGCTGGTATTGATATGGCAGATTGTGTACTTCCTACAAGAATTGCAAGAAATGGAACTGCAATAACATCTGAAGGAAGACTAGTAGTAAGAAATGCAAAATACAAGGAAGATTTTACTCCTTTAGATCATGATTGTGATTGCTATACTTGTAGAAATTATTCTAGAGCATACCTAAGACATCTTGTAAATGTGAACGAAATTCTTGGTGCAAGACTTCTAACATATCATAACTTATATTTCTTACTTAAATTATGTGAAGATATTAGAAAATCTATTATGGAAGATAGATTTTTAGACTTTAAAAAAGAATTTTACAAAAAATATGGATATGAATCTTAAATTAGAATATATCATCTTAATAATTTTAGCTTTGATGTTTTATTTTTATTCTTTAAAAGACGACTTAGAAAGAAAAAAGAATAAAAAGTTCGTTAAAAATAATTTGAAAATTGGATCTAGAATTATTACTGAAAGTAAAATTAT
>URRX01000109.1 GCA_900550345.1 uncultured Anaerococcus sp.
TTGCGCATCCCGCTTCAATTTGTTTCACACCAGAAAGACTCGCATCATTGAATTACTACTAGTTAACGTGAAATAAATAAATATATATAATAAAAAAAATAATTATTTATCAAATTTGAAAAATAAAAATATTACCAAGTTAGAAGCATTGATACTTGCAAATCGAGATATAGTTGAACCAAAGGTGGTTGAAAGCTTTATAAATCCTAGCCTAGATAAATTACATGATCCTTTTTTATTAAAGGGTATGAAAGAGGCAATTGATTTAATTATTGAAACAATGGAAAATGGAGAATCTATTAGAATTTTTGGAGATTATGATCAAGATGGAATTAGTTCTACTATGACTTTGCTCGATGGTTTGTTATATTTTTATGACGATATTAGTTATGATATTCCTGATAGAGTAATTGATGGTTATGGAATTAGTGATAGAATGATCGAAAGAGCCATTGAAGCTAAAGTTAGCCTTGTAATAACATGCGATAATGGAATAACAGCCATAGATGAGGTGAAAAAGTTAAAAGAGAATGGGATAAAAGTTATTGTTACAGATCATCATCAAGTTTCAAAAGAAAGTAATGGAGAATGGGTAAAACAAATTTTGCCAGATGCAGATTGTGTAATTAATCCAAAAAGATTAGATAATACATACCCATTTGACGATTTATGTGGAGCTGGTGTTAGCTTTAAATTGATGCAAGCTTTGTATCAAAGATTAGAAGGAGATAAAAACTATTTGTATGGTTTATTGGAATATGTAGCCATGGGAACTGTATGTGATGTAGTTTCTCTTACTGATGAAAATAGGATATTTGTTAAAGAAGGATTAAGTAGAATAAATAATACAGAAAAGCTTGCAATTAAAGCTTTAGTTGAAGAAAATTCTTGGAATAAAGAAGTAAACGCCTATACTTTGGGTTTTGTTATAGGACCTTGTATGAATGCAACTGGTAGACTTTCAACCGCAAAGCTCGCCATAGATATGCTAATGGAAGAAGATATAGATAAAATTTATTCATACGCAAAAAAGTTAGTTAGTTTGAATAATGAAAGAAAAGATTTGACAAATATAGGTCTTGAAAAAACTATAGAAATTATAAAAGATAAAAAATATTACAATGATGATATAATTATCGTTGATGTTGACAATATTGAAGAAAGTATTTGTGGTATTATAGCTGGTAGAATTAAGGAAAAATTTAATAAACCTACTATTATAATGACAAATTCAAATAAAGAAGGAATACTAAAAGGTTCTGGAAGAAGTATAGAAGCATATGATATATATACAGAAATTTTTGAAATAAAAGATATGCTAGAATCATTTGGAGGCCATCCTATGGCATGTGGCCTATCTATAAAAAAAGACAGGGTAGATGAATTTAGAAAAAGATTAAATGATAAATCTAAATTAACAAAAGATGATTTTGACACAATCATAAATATAGATGCACAAATTCCAATTAACAAATTATCTCTTGAATTTGCTGAAAGCTTAAATAGGTTGGAACCTTTTGGTAAGGATAATCCTAAAGCAAAATTTGCGGATAAAAACTTAATTATAAAATCAATTAACATGATAGGAAAAAATAAGAACACCTTAAAAATGACTCTTAATAAAAATGGAAGAGATATTGATGCTATAAAATTCAATGCTATTAAGGACTATAATTACCTATCAGATAAGTTTAATTCAAAAATAGTAGGAGAAGAAATTGATGCTATTTTTTATCCTGATATTAATGAATTTAGAGGTCAAAAAAATTTACAATTAAAATTAATCGATATAAGGTAGGTGATATTATGGCAAAAGATTTTCAAAAAGAGTTCATTAATTTTAAAAAAATAATCTTAAAAAACAATGAAAATGCAGATATAAATTTAATAAAGAAAGCTTATGATTTTGCTGAATATCATCATAGAGGCCAAAAGAGAAATTCAGGAGAAGATTATTTTATTCATCCTATTGCTGTTGCAACAACAATTTCAAATATGCAATTAGATGATCAGACAGTGTGTGCAGGTTTAATGCATGATGTATTAGAAGATACTCCAGTAACTGAAGACCAAATGAAAGATCTTTTTGGCGAAGAAATTACTTTTTTAGTCGATGGAGTAACAAAGCTAAAAAAATTAAATTATAAGACTAGAGAAGAAAAACAAGCTGAGAACATTAGAAAAATGGTTTTGGCTATGAGTAATGATGTTAGAGTTATCTTAATAAAACTAGCAGATCGTTTGCATAATATGAGGACTTTGGAATATAAGACTGAAAAAAAGCAAAAGCAAACAGCAAGTGAAACTCTAGAAATATATGTTCCTTTGGCACATAGGCTAGGTATTTATACTATGAAATGGGAACTTGAAGATTTATGTTTTAGGTATCAAAAACCTGAAGAATATTACGAGCTTGCTCAAATGGTTCATAATAAAAGAAGAGAAAGAGAAGCATACATTAATGAAATAATTGAAACTCTTAATAATTCTCTTTCATCATCTAAGATAAATTATGAAATTTCAGGTAGACCAAAAGGACTTTTTTCTATTTATAAGAAAATGAGTAGAAATAAAATTGAATTTAATGAAATCTATGATTTAACAGCTGTAAGGGTATTAGTTGATACAGTTGCTGAATGTTACGAAGTATTAGGTAAAGTTCACTCAATTTGGAGACCAATACCAAATAGAATAAAAGATTATATTGGTCAACCTAAACCTAATGGATATAGATCTTTGCATACAACTGTTTTTGGTGCTGATTCAAAACCATTTGAAGTTCAAATAAGAACCAGACAAATGCATTATGAATGTGAATATGGAATTGCTGCTCACTGGAAATATAAGGAAAATAAAAGCAAATCTACAGAATTTGATGAAAAATTAACCTTTATAAGGCAAATTATGGAATGGCAAAAAGAAGGCGGAAAAGATGTAGATAGTAAAGAATTTTTGGATACATTAAAAGGTGATTTTTTCTCAAAAGAAATTTATATTTATTCTCCAAAAGGAGAAATTTATTCTTTACCTGTAAACTCGTGTGCCATTGATTTTGCCTATAGAGTTCATACTGAAGTTGGAAATAAGTGTGTTGGTGCAAAGGTAAATGGAAAAATTGTTCCTTTTTCTCACAAACTTAACACAGGGGACGTTGTAGAAATTCTCACAAGTAAAAATTCACAAGGTCCATCAAGAGATTGGTTAAATATTGTTCAATCAAATCAAGCAAAAAACAAAATAAAACAGTTTTTCAAAAGATACAGAAAAGAAGAAAATATAGAAATTGGTAAAGATTCTCTATTTAGAGAACTTAGAAAAACAAACGAAATTTATAAAAAAGATATAAAAGATGATTGGCTTACAGAAATTGCTAATGATTTAGGATATCCAACAGAAGATGAAATGTTTGCTTCGATTGGTTTTGGAAAAACAAATACTGATCAAATAATTCAAAAATTAATAAAAAAACACAAAAATGAACTGCCAAAAAATCCTGAAAATTTGGATATTAATAAAACTAATAATACCAACAAATCTTTCTCGAATGAAGTTAGGGTAAGCGATCTTGATGATCAAGTCGATGTTAAATTTGCCAAATGTTGCAACCCAGTTCCTGGAGATAAAATTGTTGGATATATAACTAAGGGAAATGGAATTAGTGTTCATGTGAGAAACTGTCCCAATATAACAAATTTGAAAACTCCTGAAAGATTAATTGATGTTTACTGGCAAAATAGTTCAAGTGATATGTTTCCTGTTAGAATTCAAATTACTACAAAAGATGGCACCGGAATTATATTTGAAATTACAAAATTAATTTCAACTGAAAATGTTAGTATTGAAGCTATGAATGTAAGAAGTAATGAAAATCATGAAGGAATAATTGATTTGACAGTTAGTGTACCAAATACAGAAAAATTAAACGAATTAATTATGAAATTAAAAACTATAAAAATGATTGAAAGCATATATAGGGTGAAAAGTTAATGAGAGCGATTGTACAAAAAGTAAAAAAAGCAAGTGTGAAAGTTTCTGATGAATTAATATCAGAAATTGGTAAGGGCTTATTAGTTTTTGTAGCTGTTACAGATTCTGATGATGAAAAAGATATAGATTATATAAAAAAGAAAATAGAAAAATTAAGAATATTTGAAGATTCTGATGGAAAAATGAATTTGTCAGTTGAAGATGAAGGTGGACAATTACTTATAGTTAGTCAATTCACCCTATATGGTGATGCTAGAAAAGGCAATAGGCCATCATTTATAAAATCATCAAATGCAAAAAAAGCAGAAGAATATTATGAAATATTAATTAAAAAATTAAAAGATGATGGGTTTGATGTAAAAACTGGAAAATTCCAAACTCATATGGAAGTATCATTGATAAATGATGGTCCTGTAACTATTCAACTTGATAGTGAGAGGTTATATTAATGAATATAGTAAAAATAAGTGAAGGCTCTATGATGGCAAATTGCTATCTAGTTTTTGACGATAATAAAAATGGTTTTTTAATTGATCCAGTTTATCCTGGAGGAAAAATTGAAAATTATATAGATAC
>URRX01000110.1 GCA_900550345.1 uncultured Anaerococcus sp.
TTTAAACGATAATATATCCATTTTTGCAAAGTATGGCTATGCTAAAAAAGGAGAAGGGGATTTAGCAGATTATAAAATTGATAAAATTAACGATTTATTAAAAATAAAGGCTTTGAGCTAGACTCAAGCCTTTATTTTTTGCAAGTACACATAATTTTTTTATCGAAGAATTATTAATTTACGCATAAGTTACTTATATTTTTGTATCGATTAAAAAGGATTTTATAAGATTTCTTTATTTTGTTGTAATTATTAAAAATTTTTATTTTTTCATCTTGATTATAGTAAACCTTCCAATATCCGTTAATTAGAAATTTATCACCCTTATTTTCAATAAAACCCATTACATCTTCATAAGGATAGCCTAAAAATATACCAATTTCATGGGGAAAGTTTTCAATTTTATACCTAAACTTTAAATGATTTATGCATTGGTTTAGGTCTTGAGTGTTGTAGCCCAAAGACCTAAGGAGAGATTTTGTTTTTTTATCATTTAATACGTATTTTAGCTTGTGGGGTCTGTATGCATAAATTTGAGCGGATGAATAGTTATTTTTAAGTATTTCCACGTACATATTTTTTTCATTAAGTATTTCATTCCACTCATAGACCATTTTTTCAATGTCTACATTGTTGGTATTTTTAAATGTAAATAAATTAGCAAGTTTTTTATTAGCCAGAGTTTGTGATGCATAATCAATTAATAATTCTTCATTCATTTTTCTAACCTATAGCTTTAGATAAATCTAATGCCGCCTTTCTACATTCTTCTAATGCTTCATCATCAGGAGTATCATAAGCCATTAATCCATCACGAACAAGATTAATTCCATCATTTTTACACCTATCTTGCCAAATTTCCATCCATTCACCATCTGCCCATTGATAAGAACCAAAAATTAAAACAGGTTTGTCAGATAAATCATTTTCTATACTTTCAAACATAGGTTCAAATTCTGTTTCTTCTAACTCTTCGCTACCCATAGCTGGGCAACCAAAAGCAAATCCATCATAAAGATTTATAGAATCTTTTGTAAAAGAATTAGGATTAAATAAATCAATTTCTATATCATTATTTTTTAATTCTCCTGCAATTTCATTAGCCATAGCTTCAGTGTTGCCAGTACCTGACCAGTAAACAATAGCAATTTTTTTCATAATATTAATTTTCTCCTTTTAAATTAAAATATTTTTTTGATATTGATAACCTATATCAATATCTAATTAAATAATATATTATTTTTTTACTTGTGTCAATTAATTTTTTATTTATTTTTATAATATTATAAAAAAATATTGGTATTATATTGTTTTCAAAAGATTTTCAAATTAAATGTATTTATTCGATGATTAAAATCATTTAAAAAGTTAAATATTTTTTTGTCTTAGATACCTAATTAATTTTTCAATTAATTTTTAAATTAACATTTAGGTACTTATAAATGATTTTGAAGAATTATAATTTTTTTATTTGGGTATATTCTTATTAAGAAAGGTGGTTTATATGAAAAAAATAATTAATGGTCCTGAAAATGTAATAAAGGAAATGCTAAATGGACTTTATAAGGCAAATCAAGATAAGGTAAAAATAAATGAGGATATGAAAATAATCTATAGAAAAGATCTGCCAATAAAAGGAAAAGTAGGTTTGATTTCTGGTGGAGGAAGTGGTCATGAACCTGCTCATGCTGGATATGTTGGTGATGGAATGCTTGATTGTGCAATTTGTGGAGAAATTTTTACTTCACCAACTCCAGATCAAGTTTTAGAAGCTATTAAACTTGCTGATTCTGGTCAAGGTGTTTTTATGGTAATTAAGAATTATACCGGTGATGTTATGAATTTTGAAATGGCAAAAGATATGGCTGAAATGGATGGTATAAATGTAGATTATATCATTGTAAATGATGATGTAGCAGTTGAAGATTCTACTTATACTAGTGGAAGAAGAGGAATAGCTGGAACTATTTTTGTTCACAAAGTTTTAGGAGCCATGGCAAGAGAAGGAAAAAGTCTAGAAGAAATAAAAGCTATGGCTGAAAAAATTGTAAAAAATATAAAGTCTATGGGTATGGCAACAAAGGCTTGTATAAATCCAATTTCAGGAAAAGAAAGTTTTGATTTATCTGAAGAAGATATGGAAATTGGTGTTGGTATTCATGGAGAGCCAGGCGTTAAACAAGAAAAAGTAAAATCTGCTGATGAGATTTCTAAAGAACTTTTAAATCACATTTTAGATGATTATGAAGATAAAAATGGTGACTTTGTTCTTATGGTTAACGGAATGGGTCAAACAACTGAAATGGAACTATTTATAGTTAATAATTTTGTAAATGATTATTTAAGTGACAAAAATATTAATATCAAAAAAACATTTTTAGGTAATTATATGACTAGTATGGATATGGCTGGATTTTCTTTAACCCTGTTTAAAGTTAATGATGAAATTTTAAAATATTTAGAAGAAAAAGTTGATGTAGTGAGGGGATAAAATGAATATAGAAAAAGTAAAAGAAAAAATTGTAAATATTGCTGATTTAATAAGTGAAAATGAAGCTTATTTAACAGATCTTGATAGGGGAATTGGTGATGCTGATCATGGTTATAATATGAAAAAAGGTTTTTCAAAAGTAAAAGATTCTATGGATGAAGAATTTTCTGACCTAAAATCACTATTTAATAAAATTGCTATGACTCTTATTTCAACAGTTGGTGGAGCGAGTGGACCATTATATGGTACATTTTTTATGAAATTTGCTCAATCTCTTGATGGATGTGCTGATATTGATAAAGAAATATTTACAAAAGCATTTTCTAATGGAGTAGATGGAGTTATTATGAGAGGAAAAGCTAAAGTTGGCGATAAAACTATGGTTGATGTACTTTCCCCAGTAGCAGATGCATTAAAAGAAAATAAAAGTTTTTCAGAAGTAGTTGACATTGCAAAAGAAAATATGGAAAGGACAAA
Source organism: uncultured Anaerococcus sp. (assembly GCA_900550345.1). GTDB lineage: Bacteria > Bacillota > Clostridia > Tissierellales > Peptoniphilaceae > Anaerococcus. The sequence goes on from URRX01000110.1 coordinate 2,969, forward strand.
AGATATTAAAGCTATAAAAGGAAGAGCTGCTTATCTTGGAGAAAGATCAATAGGTCATATAGATCCAGGAGCTTGTTCATCATATTTATGTATTAAGTGTGCTTTGGGAGAATTAAATGATTAATATTTTATTAGCAAGTCATAGTAAAAAAGTTGCTGAAGGACTTAGAGAAATTTTGGTTCAAATGGCTCCTGATGTAAATATTCAAGTTAGTGGTGGAGATAATGAAGGAAATATAGGATCAAATTTCGAAGAAATTAATGAGATAATCAATAAATACGCAACAGATGATGGTCTGGTTATATTTTTTGATTTGGGTTCATCAATGTTAAACTGTCAAATGGCAATTGATATGCTAGATGAAGAAAAAAAATCCAAAGTTTATCTATCAGGAACACCTATTGTTGAAACAAGTGTTCAAGTTGCTGTAAATGCTTCTGCAGGACAAACTTTGGAAGAGACAATAGAATATTTAGAAAATTATCCTGTAAATAAATTAGATAATTTAAACTAAAGAAATAACATAGTTATAAATATCGTTTTTTGAAAAAGAGGTGGATTTTTTCAAAGATTTTACAATATCTTTGGTAGATTTTCCCTCTTTTTTCATATTTAAAATTTCATCTTTAAAAGAAGAAATATCTAAATTATCTTTCTTTATATTCTTTTCTAAAATTAGAACGAACTCACCTTTTAAAGTTAATTCATCTACACAAATATCTTTTATATCAAAAATTTGATATTGTTCAAATTTCTTGGTCAACTCTCTTGTGATTGCAATTTTTCTTTCTGGAAATTCTTTTTTAAAGTCATTAATAGTATTTTCTAAATTATGAGGAGTATCAAAAAGAATTGAAGTTTTGTCTTCCTTTTTTAATTCTTGGTATAATTTTTTCTTATCAGAAGATTTTTTTGGAATAAATCCATAAAAAGAAAACCTATTATTATCAAATCCACTTGCTATAAGTCCTGTTAAAATTGAAGAGGGACCTGGTAGAATTGTATAAGAAATATTGTTTTTTATGCACTCTTTAATTAGAATATGACCCGGATCTGAAATTCCGGGCATTCCTTGGTCTGTTATAATTGCATAAGTTCTACCTTCTTGAGTATCTTTAATAATTTCTTGAGATTTTTGCTTTTCATTAAATTTATGATATGAGGTTAATTTTTTATTTATGTCAAAATAGTTTAATAATTTTTTACTTTCCCTAGTATCCTCACAAGCAATTATATCTACACTTTTTAAAACATTTATAGCCCTAATCGTCATATCTTCTAAATTACCAATTGGAGTTGGTACAAAATAAATACTATAATCCATTTATAAATCTAACCTCCTTGCTATAATTTCCATCATTATCATAGATGATCAAAGGATCTTCAAACTTAAGTCCATCATTAGCATTTTTACAAATTCCATTAGCATAAATACAGGTTTTTCTCCTGCTTTTGATTGAACAAATTTTAATCTTTTTAATTTTAAATTTCCACTTCCTTTAATAATATCAATAAGTCTTTCGGGTTTATGAATCATATATAATTTTCCTCTATCTTTAAGGGACTTATTAGAGAATTTAAAAA
>URRX01000111.1 GCA_900550345.1 uncultured Anaerococcus sp.
TTCTCAATTTATGAATAAGGTAGTTGAACCAAAGGATGCTAGTTTAGGTTTTGATGGTAAAGAATTTAAAATCAAAGAAGAAGTTGAAGGTAATAAAGTTAATTATAATAAGTTAAAAAATGCAGTTGTAGGAGCTGTAAAAACTAGAAGTAATAACATAGAGTTGGATGAATCTTTTTATGAGCGTCCAAAAATTTATGCAAAAGATGAAAATTTACAAAAAGCATTACAAGAATCAAATGAGTATCTAAAATTAAATTTTAAATTTAATATAAAAGGATTTGATTACAAATTAGAAGGCGAAAAACTAGCTGATATGATTGATTTTGAAAACAACAAATTGTCATTAAATTATGATAAAGTTAGTGCTTATGTAGCAAAAATGGCTGAAGAAACCGATACTTATGGAAATAATAGGAAATTTAAAGCAACTGATATTGGAGAAATAACAGTAAATCCTGGAGTGTATGGTTTTGTAATGAATCAAGATGAAACAATAAATACTTTATTTGAAAAATTTGATGGAAAAAAATCTGCTCAAATTGATCCTGTATATGATAGAGAAGGATTCGAAAGATATGAGAATGGATCTGATTTAAAAGATACTTATGTCGAAGTTGATCTTTCTAGACAACATTTATGGTATTACAAAAATGGAGAACTTGTTATTTCTACTCCAGTTGTAACAGGTGATAAAGCACATGATGCCTTAACAAACAAGGGTGTAGGTTCTATTATGTCAAAGGAAATGAATAAAGACTTAAGAGGTATTAATTTTGATGGAAGTAATTATGTTACTCCTGTAAAATATTGGATGCCAATAGGTTGGGATGGTGAAGGATTACATGATGCTGGATGGAGATCAACATTTGGATCAAATTACTATACATTTTCAGGTTCAAATGGTTGCATAAACATGCCACCAGCACAAGCTCAAAAATTATATGAAATTGCAGAGATAAATACTCCAGTTGTGGTTTACGAATCTTCAACAAATAATTCACCAAATATGTTATATTGATTTTTAAAAAGTGCTATCTATTTTTAGATAGTCACTTTTTATGTATAAAAAAATTGAAAGGAAGAAAAATTGATTAAAATAGAAAATTTAAATTTTTCTTATAAAAATGATTCAGATGAAAATGAAAATATAGAATATACAAATGCCTTAAATAATTTGTCTTTGTCAATTAATGAGGGTGAATTTGTAGCAATATTAGGTCATAACGGTTCTGGAAAATCTACACTTGCAAAACTTTTAAATGGACAAATATTTCCAACAAGTGGAGATATTTGGATTTCTGGAATGAATACTAAAGATCAAGATAAAATTTGGGATATTAGAGAAAAATGTTCCATGGTATTTCAAAATCCAGATAATCAAATGGTTGCAACAACAGTAGAAAATGAAGTTGCTTTTGGTCCTGAAAATTTGCAAGTAAAAAATCCTGAACTAAGACAAAGAGTTGATGAAGCAATAAAACTTGTTGGTATGGAAAATTATGTGAAAAGATCTCCTTCTGAACTTTCTGGTGGACAAAAGCAAAGAGTTTCTATAGCAGGAGTTATAGCTATGTTATCTGATTGTATTATTTTTGATGAACCAACAGCTATGCTTGACCCTCAAGGTAGAAGTGATGTAATGGATATAATACAAACTTTAAATAAAAAATATAAAAAAACTGTAGTTCATATAACTCATTATATGGAAGAGGCAGCACTTGCAGATAGGATAATTGTTTTAAATAAGGGAAAAAAAGCTATTGAGGGAAGTGCTAGAGAGGTTTTTTCAAAAGTAAAAGAGATGAAAGAGTTAGGGCTTACAGTACCTCAAGTTACAGAAATTGCCTATGAACTTAAAAAAGATGGATATAATTTTGAAAAATTACCATTAAATATAGAAGAATTTTTGGAGCTAATATGAAAATAGAATTAAAAAATGTTGATTATATTTATAATGAAGAAAATGAAGAGAAAAATTATGCTCTAAAAAATGTAAATCTAGAAATAAATAAACATGAAATAATTGGGCTAATTGGACAAACTGGATCAGGAAAATCAACACTTGTCCAACTTTTAAATGGGCTTTTGATTCCAACAAATGGAGATGTTTTTGTTGATGGAGTTAATACAAAACAAAAGAGTACAAGAAGAGATATTAGATTTAAGGTTGGACTAGTTTTTCAATATCCTGAAAATCAATTATTTGAAGAGACAGTTAAAAAAGATATTGCCTTTGGTCCTAAAAATATGGGACTTGATGAAAAAGAAATTGAAAAAAGAGTCAAAGATTCTATGGCTGCAGTTGGACTAGATTATGAAACTATATCTGAAAAATCTCCTTTTGAATTATCAGGAGGTCAACAAAGAAGAGTTGCAGTTTGTGGAATTATTTCTATGAATCCAAAAGTTTTGGTTTTGGATGAATTAACTGCAGGTCTTGATCCAAAAGGTAGAGATAAGATTTTTGGAGAAATTTTAAAATTATATGATGAAGATCCAGAATTAACTATAGTTTTAGTCTCCCATTCTATGGAAGATGTTGCAAAATATGTAGATAGAGTAATTGTAATGAATAAGGGAGAAATTTTTTCTGATAAGTCAACCTATGATACCTTTACAAAAACTGATCTTTTATCAATAGGCCTTGATATTCCACAAGTTACAAAATTTATGAAGGCTTTAAAAGAAAAAGATGAAAATGTAAGAGATGATATTTACACAGTTGAAGATGCTGTTTTAGAATTAAAAAAATATTTGGAGGCTAAAAATGAGTAATATAGCAATAGGTCAATATTTACCATATGATACATTTATTCATAGATTAGATCCAAGAGTTAAATTAATAGCATCCTTACTTTTTATAATCACTATATTTTTTGTCCAAACTTTTATAGGATATATTCCTTTTGTAGTTTTATTAATTATTATGATTTATATAGGAAAAATCCCTGTAAAATCTCTAATAAAAAGTATTAAGCCCTTGATTTGGATTTTACTAATTACAGGACTTATAAATTTATTTACAACAAGTGGTAAGACACTTTTTACAATATTTTCTTTAACTGCAACTTATGAGGGTCTTTATAAAACTATTTTTATGTTTGTAAGAATTATTATGATAGTCGTTGCTACTTCAGTTTTGACTTTTACAACTTCTCCAATGGAGCTTACTGATGGCTTAGAAAAATTATTTTCTCCTTTAAAAAGATTTGGTTTTCCAGCAGGGGAGCTTGCTATGATGGTTTCCATTTCTTTAAGATTTATTCCAACTTTATTTGAAGAAGCTCAAAGAATAAAAATGGCACAAATGGCAAGAGGTGCAGATTTTGAATCTGGAAATATTATTAATAGGGCAAAAAATATGATTCCTCTTTTGGTTCCACTTTTTATAAATTCTTTTAAAAGAAGTGATGATCTTGCAACAGCTATGGAGGCTAGACTTTATAGAATTGGTAGAGAAAGAACTAGACTTAATGAAATAAAAATGACCAAAATAGATTATCTTGTTTTGATCTTATTCACTTTGTTTTGTCTTGTAGTTATTGTTAAATTTTTCATATGAGTATTCTAAATATTTTATTAAAGATCCAGTATGATGGATCTTTATTTGAAGGATTTCAAATTCAAAAAGATAAAAGAACTGTTCAAAAAGAGTTGGAAGATGCGATAAGAAAAGTTACTGGCGAAAAAAATAGGATTATTGCAAGTGGAAGAACAGACAGTGGAGTTCACGCTAATGAAATGTATATAAATTTTTTAACAGCTAAGGAAATTAGAGCTGATAAATTTCATTTTCATTTAAAAAAATATCTACCAGAAGATATCTTGGCACTTTCATCCAAAAAAGTTGATAAAAATTTTCATGCGAGATTTTCTGTAAAAACTAAGACTTATAAATATGTTATATCTCTTGATAAAATTCTTCATCCAATTTATAGAAATTATATGGAACAGATAACATATAAATTGGATTTTGATAAGCTTCAAAAGGGAATGGAAATTTTAAAAGGAGAGCATGATTTTAGAGCCTTTATGCTAAGTGATAAAAATGATATAATAAATACCGTAAGAAAAATTGATGATTGCTATTTTATTTTAAATGAAAATAGGCTATTTTTATATTTTAAGGCTGAAAGTTTTCTTCATAATCAGGTTAGGATTATGGCTGGATCTTTGATTGAGCTTAGTCGTGGAAAAATCAGCCTTGATGATTTTAAATATTATTTTGATAAAAATAATGAAAAAAGAGCAAATCCAACTTTAAAAGCAGGTGGCCTTTATCTTGATAGCATAGATTATAGAAATTTAGAAAGCTAGTTATTATTATGGGAGAGTTAAATGAGTAAAGATAAAAAAAATAATAGCTTTAAACTTGATAAGAAACAATTGATTATAGGGGGTTGTGCCCTTATTATTTTAGTCTTGATTTTTTTATTATCTAGGAATATTAATTTTAAAAATAAGAATGGAAAATCTTTCCAGGAAATAAATGAAAATTCTTATAATTCGTCAAAGATTATGAGGGTTGATTTAGAT
>URRX01000112.1 GCA_900550345.1 uncultured Anaerococcus sp.
ATTGATCTACTTTCTAAATAGGATTTTAAATTTACAAATTTAGATGAGAATTTTGGAGGAAATGCATAGTCATCATTTAAGGCTACAATATCATTATCAATATATAATTTATCATTTTTATTTATATTTAATGAATTGTTTTTACCTATTTTTCTAATTTCAGTTACTTTCCAAGTTCCCTTTAATATTGTCTCTTCTTGTTTGGGAGATTCTATTAACTCAGTCATATCTTCAGGACGACCAAAACTACAAGATGTAAGAATTAAAAATAAAATTATTAAAGATATTTTTTTTAATCTAATCATATTAATTTATCCTCGGTAAAACTACAGTAACTGATGTACCCTCTGTGTATTTGCTTTTTATGATAAGTTTTCCATCATGAGCTTTTACAATCTCCTCGCAAATCGACAAACCTAAACCCGTTTGACTTTTTGATGAAGAACCTTTAAAAAATTTGCTTGATACAAAAGGTATTTCATCCTCTTTAATACCTTCACCGTCATCCTTAATTTCTATAACAACATTATCATCATCTTTTGTAATCATAAGATCAACATGACCTTCCTTATCTGTAAATTTCATAGCGTTATCAATGATATTTATAAATACTTCCTTTATTCTATTTTTGTCACAATCAACAATAATATTGTCATAAGCAGTTTTAAATTCAAAATTAATTTTTTCATTTAAGCTTCTCGGATATAACTGATGGTAAACTTCTCTAACAATTTCAACTATATTCAAATTTTCTTTCTCATATTGGAATGATGATGAAGATAATCTTGAAAAGTTTAAAAGATCTTCTACCATTAATGATAGTCTTTCTCCTTCATTTTCAATAATTATTAAACCTTGGCTTAACATTTCTTCATTTTTTTGAATTTCTTTAGACTGTAAAGTTATAGCCCATCCTTTTATTGATGTGAGTGGTGTTCTCAATTCATGTGAAACAGATGATATAAAATCATTTTTCATATCTTCTCTTTTTACTATGTTCTCACTCATATAGTTAAGAGTTTGTCCTAATTCTGAGATTTCATTTTTTCCACTTTCGTTAGCTTTAACTTTAAAATCTCCCTGAGCTAATCTTTCGCCAACTTTTGTTAATTTTTTTATAGGTACAGTCCATTTTTTTGCCGCATAATATGACACAATTAAAGCAAAAAGATAAATAATTAATCCAAAAAAAACGAATACAATCATCTGATTATTTACATTTTCCTTTACTTTCGATGTTGAAGATATTAATCTAAGAATTCCAATTTGTTTTTGATTATCACTTAATGGGTAAGATAAGGCTATTACTTCCTCACCTGTTTTTTTATTCTTAATTTTTTGATAAGAATATTCACCTTTATTAGCATTATTAACATCTTGAGTCTTTATTTTTTTACCAATGTTGGAGGAGCCTTGTGAGTCAAATAAAACATTTGATGAATTATCAAGAATTTGAACTTGACTAATATTATCTCTATAAAAAGAATTTTTATCTCCTATAACTATTTCAGATAGATCATATCGAGATAAATAATTAGTGTATAAAACTTGATTATATTTAGCTTGATTTAGCATAGCCCCAACTAGAGCTGATTCATAATAATTTGTAATTGATCTATATGAAAATATTTCAAATCCAATAACTACAACCGTTACAAATATCATTATTATTTTCATAATGCTAAATATAATACTGTTAAATCTAAATTTTAAAAAATTATTTTTTATCTCCATCTATAGCCTGTTCCCCAAACTGTCTCAATATACTCAGGTTTAGCAGGATTTTCTTCTATTTTCGCTCTGATTCGTCTTATATTTACATCTACAATTTTAGTATCAGTGCTATAATTATCTCCCCAAGTATCTTTCATTATTTCCATCCTACTCATAGCCTTACCCTTATTTAAAATGAAATTTTTTAATATCACAAACTCTGTTGGTGTTACATCTATTTCAATATTATTCTTATAAAAATTTCTAGAATATAGATCTAACTTAAATACTCCATCTTCTAATACCTTATCATTCTTTTCTTTTTTATTTTCTTCTGTAAAATTAACTCTTCTAATTAAAGACTTAACTCTTAATATTAATTCTTGAGGATTAAAAGGTTTGATTATATAATCATCACATCCTCTTTCTAAACCAAGAATTTTATCGATATCTTGACTTTTTGCTGAAACCATTATAATTCCAGCTTTTGGATATTTTTTTCTAATAGTATCACATACCTCATATCCACTTATACCTGGTAGCATAATATCTAATATATAAACAGAAGGTTGCTGTTCATCTGCTAAATTTAGTGCTTCTTCTCCAGTGCCCGCCTCAACTATATCAAATCCAGCATATTCAAGATTGATTTTCATAAATTGTCTAATATGATCTTCATCATCACAAATCAATATTTTATTACTCATTTTTTAACCTTTCCATTGCAATTCTACCTGCACCAATCACACCAGCATCATTTAAGTATTTAGCAGGTTTAATTTCTATTTTTTCAGATAAATGACAATAATTATCGAATTTTTCTAAAACTTCTTTCCACCAATAATCTTTGGAATTTATAACTCCGCCGCCAATTATTATAAGCTCAGGATCAAATATATTTCTTAAACTTGTTAAAAACCAAGCTAAATCACTTGTAAATCTATCAATGACTTTCTTAGCATTATCATCTGTTTTTACTAGTTCAAAAATTTCTTGACCCTCTAATTTATTTCTAGTAAGCTCTTCATAATGTCTAACAATTGCTGTACCACTACAATAACTTTCTGCACAACCACTTTGTCCACAAGTACAATACTCACCATTTGGGTGAAGAATTAAATGTCCAAGTTCTGCTCCTTGAAAATTACTTCCTGATAATAGTCCCATTTTTTTATTATATACAGCTCCACCAAGTCCTGTACCAATGGTAATCATTACTATATCATTAAAACCCTTACCAGAACCCAACCATTTTTCACAAACTAAAGCAATATTGGCATCATTTTCTATAAAGACTGGTAAAGATGATCTTTTTTCTATTTCTTTTTTTAAATTAAGACCTGTCCAACCATCAATATTTCCAGCAAAAGTAACAATTCCATTTTCCGAATCTATAAAACCAGGGGTACCCACTCCAACAGCTTTTATATCATCTGTTTTTAAAAAATCAATGATTTTTGAAATATTATCTAAAACTTTATCTTTTCCTTCTCTAGCACAAGTTTCAAGTCTGTATGTCTTTAATATTTCACCTTTCTCATCAATAACTGCACCTTGAATTTTTGTTCCACCTATATCTAAGCCAATTGTTTTAGTCATTATCTTCTCCTATAAACTCTCTTAGTATTGAATTATCATCAATAACTTTTGTATCTTTCATATTAACAAAATACGATAAAATATTTTTTAACCTATCTACTATATAAAAATATCTAGAATCATTTGAAACTTGATTTAAACATTCCATTGCATATTTTTTTAGAGCATTATATTCATAAATTAAAGATGAATCCACATAAAAATCTGCTCTATTTTGATATGGGAATATATATCTTTCTTCACCATATTTTACTTTATCCCACGATTTTAATGTTTCTAAAGTATTATATCCTCTATATTTATTATCTCTTACAATTCTTCTAATTAGTCTTGTCTCACTAGAAGAAATTCTATTTGTTGAATCAATATTAATACCTGTTAATACAGAAACATAAATCTTATATTTATTTTTTTCTGGAATATAGTCAGTAAGTTTTGGATTAAGAGCATGAATTCCTTCAATAATTAATACAGTATTTTCTTTCATCGTAATTTTTTTATTTGATAAAGTTCTAATCCCTTTAATAAAATTAAATGAAGGTAAAATAACCTCTTTACCTTCTAGGAGGTTTAGTAAATCTTCATTTAAAGAATTTAAATCTATTGCATCAATACTTTCATAATCTTTATTTCCATTAGTATCAAGTGGTGTTTTATCTCTATCTACGAAATAATCATCAGTAGAAATTACAAAAGCATCTTTTCCTAAAACTGCTAGTTGAATTGCGAGTTTTTTAGCAGTGGTTGTTTTTCCTGAAGAAGATGGTCCAGCAAGCATTACTATGTTCATATCATTGCTAATAATATCTTTAGCACATTTACTTAATTGGTTATTGTAGTATGTCTCATTTACATTTATCAAACTTTCTATTTTATTACTTCTTACCAAGTTATTTAAATCACTTGCGTAAGTTATTCCTAATAAATTTGTCCATCTTTTTGATCTTTCATAAATTTTAGGTATATTAACTTGTTCTTTAAAGTCTAATAATTTAGAATCTTTATTTTTCTTAAAATTAATTAATATCCCCGGATAATAATAAATCAAATCAAAGTCTTCTATCCATGAAGATTTTGGGCATAAAAGATTAGTAAAAGAAAAACACTCTCCCAAAATTTTATAAATTCCTATACCATCTACATCTATACTCTTTAGCAAATTATATTTATCTAATTGATTGCTATTTTTAAAGATTTTTAAAGCTTCATC
>URRX01000113.1 GCA_900550345.1 uncultured Anaerococcus sp.
TTTTTACTAAAATTATTTGTTTTAATTAATCTTTTACACATATTAGCACTTAGTATTAAATTTTAGTTTATATAATTTAAAATTTTATTATCCAATTCCACCCATAATAGCCCCTGCAATCAATACAATTGTTGCAGCTATTACATAAACATATTTTGATAATGGATAATACCAATTACCAATTGGTTTTTCTGATCCTTCATTAACTGCTTCATAAACATGTTCTTTTGTAAATAACCATAAAAACATTACTGCAGCTAATACTGCTCCAAGCGGGCATAAGTAAATAGATATAAAATCCATCCAACTTGAAACTATTGATTGAATCAAAATTGCTACTATGCATCCTAGAATATGGATTATAGCAGTAGCCATACTTCTCTTTAATCCAAAAACTTCTTGTAAACAAGCTACTGATGTTTCATATAAATTAATAATAGAACTTATTCCTGCAAATAGTACACTTACAAAAAATACTATTCCTACTATTCTACCTGCAGCCATCCCATTAATTACATGAACTATATGAATAAACATTAACCCAGGACCACCAGTATCTAGTGGAGCATTTGCTGAAGCCATAGCTGGAATTATTACAAAAGCAGCCATTAAAGCTGAAATAGTACAGAATATGGTAACGTTTTTCGCAGATGAAGGTATACTTTCCTTTTTACTTAAATAAGAACCATAAATTACAGTTCCAGAACCTGCTACTGATAATGAGAAGAATGCTTGTCCAAATGCATATATCCATACTTTAGGATTTGTTATTCCTTTTGGATTTATTGTAAATATATACTCATATCCTTTTGAAGCTCCTGGCAAAGTATAAATATAGATAGCAAGTCCAAAAAATAATATAAATAGAACTGGCATCATTATCTTATTAACTTTTTCAATTCCATTAGAAATTCCCATTGTCATAATAAGAAAACTTACACCTATAGCAACTACAATCCATAAATTAGCACCACCTGCTGATGCTGTTACACTAAACATTTCATTTATAATGCTAACATCTTGACCAAGTTTAGTTAAACTTCCACTTATTGACATAAATGTATACTTAAATACCCAAGCCATAACACAAGTATAACCCATAGCCATAGCAAGTGAACCTATAACTGGAATTAAACCAACTATTTTACCAATCTTTTCATTACCAAATTTAAATTTTGTTGCCTTACCAAAGGCACCAACAGGTCCACTTCCTGATGACCTACCTAAAGCCATTTCTGTAACAACACCAGTTGAACCTATCAATACTACAAAAATAAAATATGGTATCAAAAATGTCATTCCACCATATTGAGAAACTAGAATTGGAAATCTCCAAATATTTCCCATTCCAACTGCAGATCCTATACAAGCTAGTATAAAACCCCATTTACTTTGAAATCCATCTCTGTTTGATATTTGATTGTCCATAATAAACCTCTTTATTAGTAAATCAACAGGACTTTTAAAATCCTGTTGATTTATTAATTTTTAATTTATTTTTCTTCTTCTGATGGTTCATATGGCTCTAAGAATGCGTGGAAATGACGCATTGGTAGATTATGACCTTTAACAATCTTAATATTTGGAATTGAAGATCTATCTTCATATAAAGCTTTTACAGCTGCAATTACATAATCCATATGTTCTTTGCTTAATTGACTTCTGTTTACTGCAAATCTTACTACGTTAGCTACTTCTTTTTGTTGTTCAGGTGTTTTTAGATCGTATTCCATTGAATAGTTTCCAAGTTCAGCTGTTCTTATTCCGTATCTTCTTATAAGTTCAACTGAGAATCCTTGTCCTGCAAATGTTTCTGGAGCTCTCTTGTTATCGAAGAATTCATCCATATTTATATAAACTCCGTGTCCACCAGCTGGAAGTACAACACCTTTTACTCCTGCTTTATAGAATCCTTGTGCTAGGTATTCACATTGTTTTGTACGAGCATCTAAGTATTCAAATTTAGAAGCTTCATAAAGTCCAGCTGCAAGAGCCATAATGTCTCTACCACTCATTCCACCGTAAGAATCATTACCATAGCATGAGATTTGTTTAACTTTAAGTAGGATACCTACGTCAGTTTTAACTGATCCATCTTCATTGAAGTCTGAGAATTTTTTCCAGAATAATCCTTTATCTCTGAAAGCTAAAACTCCACCCATGTTTGCATGGCCATCTTTTTTAAGTGATGCTGTAAATCCATCACAATATGAGAACATTTCTTTAGCAATTTCATTTATTGATTTATCTTCATAACCTTCTTCATTTACTTTAATGAAATATGCATTTTCTGCCCATCTAGCTGCATCAAACATGTATGGTATATCATATTTATGAGCTATTCTTGAACATTCTCTTAAGTTTGCCATTGATACTGGTTGACCACAAACTGTGTTGTTTGTGATTGTTGTATAGATTAATGGTACGTTTTCAGCTCCAAGTTTTGTAATTAATTCTTCAAGTTTTTCTGTGTCCATGTTTCCTTTGAATGGATTTTTTTCGTATTTACCACCCTCTGGAACTTCCCATAATAGCTCTTTATTATAAAGGTTTCTAGGAATTGAACCCATTTGTTTAATGTTTCCTTCAGTTGTATCGAAGTGTCCGTTTGATGGAATTGTATAAGTTTTTCCTGGTTCACGTTCATTTAAAATATTTCTAACAAGTTCAAATAAAACAGATTCAGCTGCACGTCCTTGTTGAATAATGAAAGTATTTGGTCTTTCCATTTGAGCAGATCCACCATTAAATAATCCACCTTCATATTCGCAAAGATAAACTTCATCCATCATTTTTTCAACATCTTCACAATCAGTTCTAACAAGATCAATTATTCTTTTTTGATCATTTCCTCTTTCAAAAACATCTCTAAATGTATCTAAAAGAACATAGTATCCCTTATTTCTACCATAAGATTCATCTCCCAAAAACATTGCAGACCATTGTACGTCTGTCATTGCTGTTGTTCCTGAATCTGAAAGCATGTCAATTGTAAGCATGCCTGCAGGGAATGCAAATTCATTATAATGAGTAGCTTTTAAAGCTCTTTCTCTTTGTTCAACTGTTACATTTGGAACGTTTTTTGTGACATAGGTATAAGAATGTGGTGTAGGTACATCCAATTGGTACTTTTTCATAATATTGCCTCCATATAATTAAGTTTAGTTAAAGTGTACAGAGAACCCCGGTTATTAATTTAGAAAAATTAACTAGCGGACAGTATCCAAATTGAGAACCCCGGTTATCAAAATAATTGTAGACTAGCGAACGATTAAAAAAATCTCGGTTATCGAAAATAAAAGTTGATGAGCGGTCAGCACTCCGATAAATTCTAGAATTATCTATGAAATAGTTTACCCTATATTAAAAATTATGTCAAATTTTAATTGTTTAAAAATAATCAATTCTTTTATTTAGTTGATAATCAATGGTTTTGAATTCTAAATAAAATTTATTTTTTTATGAAATCATATTCACATAAAAACACCCGATAATTATCGAGCGTTTTTATCTACATAATATTTAATTGGATTTTTTAATTTTTCTTCAAAATATTTTTGATATTGATTTAATTTTTTTATTTTTTCTTCTAGATATTTATCTCCTATTTTATCTTTATAGTAATTTTCTACTCCAACATAATTTTCTAAAATTGACTTATCTAATAATTGAATCAATTTGTCATAGTCATTGTATTTGTAAGTTTTCAGAAGATTTTCCAGTTTTTTTTCATCCTTTTTTTCTATATTTATTTTCCCATCAAATGAATCAATATCCTTGATTATAAATTTACTTGTAATTGTAATTCTTGCTGGAAAAAAATATGATTCATTTCTAAGTATATTGAATCCTGTAATTATTTGGTCTAAGTTATTTTTATTTTCTTTTTTTCCTATATCTAGAAGTGATCCGCAAGCATAAGCTATATCTGGGTCTAAATTTAATTCTTTGGCTATTGTTTTTGCAGTTTTTCCTATTAATTTTGACCTTCTAACCCATGGCCCAAGATTTTCATTGGATTCTATTAGGTAATAATTTATTTTATCTTTGTTTGGTATATTTCCAAATTTCTCCTTATACATTTTTTCTCCTAATTTTTCCAAAACTATAAATTTTTCCATTTTCATCTACAAGTTGGTATGATATTTCATCGTTTTTGTCACACTTTTGACCAAATACATACTTTTTATCTCTTATTTCATTTTTGTAAACTATATTTATAAGTTCTACATCTTGGTCTTTTATTCCACTTATTTCTCCCAATAAATCCATATAGGAAGCATTATTTACATGATAATTTGAGTCTATATCTGTTTTTCTAATTTGGATCTTCTCTAAAGATCCAAAGTTTTTATCGTATTGGTGATTTTTTTCTTTATAAATAGGATTTTCTTTTTGGTAAGCACTTGCAATTTCTTTTGGAATTTTTACTGGGCGCATTTTTTTAATGTCAAATAATAAAAATACACAATAAGCCTTAGCTATTATTTCTCCATCTTTTTCTAT
>URRX01000114.1 GCA_900550345.1 uncultured Anaerococcus sp.
GATGGGAAGAAGTCTTCTAGTTTTTATTTTCTTAGTGCTAGTTATAGACTAAGGTATTCTCGGATGAAAGGGGGGTTGTTTAAAAATTGGTGTTGACGCAATTATTTTTTTCTTTTGTATTTTTTTCAAGTTTTTCATCTAATTTTTTTAAATTTTCTTCCAAGACTTTCATCTTTGTATCTTTGATTGAAATATTATCTTTTTCTAAGACATCCAGACTTTTTATATCAAAATCTATATTTTCTTTTTTTACAAAATCTTTTACAAGATTTACAGATTTTTCTGGATTTTGCATATCAAAACCGTAAAAGGAAATTTTTTCGTCGTGATTTTGGTTATATTTTTTTATCCAATTTATTAGATCATTCATCTCATTTGTATGGTAGATTGGAAAGGAGAAAATTTTTGATGGATTTTTTTGAAATTTTCCTGATTTTACATAAGAATCTATTTCCATTCCTTCTGAAAAATCACATTCTAAAGCAAAGGCTCTAACATTTTCATCTTTTACTAATTTTTTTAACAAGGTTAATTTTAATTCTTGAAATTCTTTGTTTCCATGTGTAGCTTCGCCAAGACCAATGATTTCTACTTGGTCGTCAATTTTTATATCTTCTATTTTTTGAGCATATTTACTTAAATCTGAAATTTCTTTTTTGGCTTTAAATTCTGGAATTTTTGTCCACAAAAATATAAACAAAAATCCTAATATTGAAATTGAAATTATTATATAAAGTAAAATTTTAAATATCTTTTTCATTTTTACTCCTTATTTAATTTTCCCATTTCAAAATATATTGGCAGGGTTATTCTAAATATCATTATATAAATTAATGAGAAAATTATTATACAAATTGCCTCTATTTCTATAAATTTTCTAAGCTCAAGCATGGCAAATATTTGAATCATGCCAAAGGCAAGTTTTGATGCGACCAAGATATGGATTATTGAAATTATTAGTGGACCAAAAAATGTGAAATAGTTTTGTTTTTTGACTGATTTTTTTATTTCTTTATTGCTCATTCCAACTTTTTGTAAAATCTTTATATTTCTTCCATCTTCAAGGCCTTCTGCAGCTTGTTTGTAATAGATTACTACTATGGTTGAAATTAAAAATACTATAGCCAAAATAACAACAACTATATAGGCACCTGTGTGGATTTTATCAAATTCCATCCTATTTTCTATTGAATTTTTGACAAAAATCCTATTTTTATCAGTAATATTTTTATTTAATGTATTTGCCATCTCATCTATATTCTTTTGATTTTTTTCTTTTAGGTCGAAATATGCTCCTGATACACGAGCTAAGTCTTTGCTGTTTTTTCCATCAGATATTTTTTTTGAAAATTCATCCAAATCATCTACTACCACAAGAATATTGTGAAAAAGACTTGTTGTAGGATCCATTAGGACATAGGAAATATTTTTTGCATTTTCTTTTACTTTCAAATTTTGATTATCTATTGAAATTTTATCGTATTTTTTTGCTTTGGAATCAAAAATAATAGCCTCGTTTTTATTTAGAGAAATATTTGTCTTATTTGCCATATTAAAGGATTTTATATCTGTTAGGGAAACAATTTTTGTCTTATCATCCATTATTGTTTTTCTTAAATCATCATCTTTTAGGATAGAAAAATTTCCAGATGATTTTTCACTAACAATAAGTCCTTTCCTTTTAAATTCCCCAAGATTTTTTATTTTTTCCTTGTCTATGTTTTTTTCAAGGGAATTTTTGGTATTATTATCTATATTTTCTTCGTATTGAATCAAAAAATCACTTGGGGCAATCCTATCTAATAAGTCATTTTTCCCAACAAACATGGCACTCATTACCACAAAACTCAAAAGAAAAAGTGACGAAATAATGGTAATTGATGAAAGGGCCATGGCTGATTCTTTGCTTCTTTTTATTAGTTCGCCTATAAAGGTCATATTTGTACCCTTATAATAAATTTTTTTATTTTTTCTTAAAAGTTTTAAAATCCAAATCACAAGAGACCTAAAGAAAAAATATGTTCCAATTATTACAGCTATGCTTGCAGGCAAAAATCTTGGGAGAGCTTGAAATATTCCCCCATCAATTGAAAGGGCTGTGTAATATCCATATCCAATCAAAATTACGGCTAAAATCATAGAAATAATATTTGCCTTTGGCTCTTTTTCACCTTTTTGGGAAAGTTTTGAAAGCTCAATTGGATTTGTTTTTCTAATTGAATTTAAACTTATCAAAGTTATTAAAATAAAAATTATGGCAAAAATAATAAGTCCCAAAACTAACTTAGAAAAATTTACAGAAAGTTTTATTTGACTTTGAATTTTTAAAATTTTTGCTACCAAATTTATAAAAAGAGGTCCCAAAAGAATTGTAAAAAATGTTCCAATTATCAAAACTAAAATTCCAAGAATTAAATTTTCTATAATCAAAATTTTTCTCAAAGATTTTTTGTCCATGCCAAGACCATACAAAAGTCCCAATTCCTTGTAGCGATTTTTGACAATTGTTTTCGCCATATAGACAAGAAAAATCAGAGAAAAAATTGCCACAATCCATGAACCCATTTCCAAAAGACTTTCTATTATAGCACTTCCCCTAGATTCTAGAATAAATTTTTCACTTTTTAAATCTATTAATAGGTTAAAAATAAAAAGCATAAAACTTGATGCCAAAATGTAAGGAAAATACAAAAATTTATTATTTAGTATCCCTCTTTTTGCCATTTTAAAATTAAGCTTGTTCAAATCCATCACCTCCAGATAAAATCATCATTTGAGATTTGACCAATTTTTCATACATTTGGTCATTGCTCCTATCTCCCTTATAAAGGTCATAGAAAATTTTCCCGTCTTTTATAAATAAAACTCTAGAAGCTCTTGCAGCAGCCATAGTCGAATGGGTTACCATCAAAATTGTTTGACCATTTTTGTTTATTTTTTCAAAAATATTTAAAAGTTCCATTGAAGAATTTGAATCCAAAGCCCCTGTCGGCTCATCTGCCAATAAAATTTTTGGATTTGTTATAAGAGATCTTGCAACAGCAACTCTTTGTTTTTGTCCTCCGGAAATTTGATAGGGAAATTTATCCAAAAGATTAGAAATTTTTAAAGCGCTTGCAATAGGAGCTAATTTTTCTTCCATAATTTTATATTTTTCATTTGCCAAAACCAGGGGCAAAAATATATTATCCCTATTATTTAAAGATGACAAAAGCGAAAAATCTTGGTAGACAAAACCCAATTTTTCCCTCCTAAATTTCGCCCTTTCCTTATCACTTTTATTTTTTGTATTTTCACCAGATAAAATCACGTCGCCTGAAGTTTCTTTATCCAAGGTCGCAATTAAATTTAAAAGAGTAGATTTTCCAGACCCACTCTCACCCATTATGGCAACAAATTCACCCTCTTCTACATCAAAATTAATATCTTTTAAGGCAACAACCTCAGTATTTTTATCTTCACTATTATAAACTTTTCTTAAATTTTTAACTTCTAATATATTCATAAGATCCTCCTAAGTCTATATTACAAAAAATAAAAGAAAAAATCCCTAATCTAAACTTACAATTTTTCCCATAAACTTACATTTTGTAAGATTAAAAAAATCGGTAAATGCCGATTAATTTTCAATAATTTCAGATTTTTTCAAATTTAATGAAAATATAGTTCCGTTTTTTTCTTTAGATTCAATTTTATAAGCATATCCAAGCTTTTTTAAAATATCATTTACCAAAAAAAGTCCTATGCCAGTTGAATTTGCATTTCTTTTATCACTATCTCCACTAAAACCAAATTTATTAATATTTTTCAAATCTTCCTTTTTAATTCCAATTCCAGAATCTTCAATTTTCAAAATAAAATCATGGTAGGAAATTTTTATATATCCTTTATCTGTGTATTTTATAGCATTAAACAGAACCTGTTCAAGGACAAGTCCCAGCCACTTTGGATCTGAAATTATATTTTCATCTTCTATATCAAGAATTAATTTTAAATTTTTATGGATAAAAAAACTCCTATATCTTTTTACAATATCTTTAACAAGCCTTTCAATTGAAAAAGATTTGAAAGAATAGTCCAAAGAATCTTGACCAAGTTTTATAAAAGATAAAATCGATGCAATATAATCATCAATCCTAATAAGTTCTCTTTTTATATCGTAATTTTCTTCCCTTTCACTAATTAGAGAAATACTTGATAGGGGAGTTTTTATTTGATGAGTCCAAATTGTCAAAAGATTTTCCAAATCATTTTGCCTTAGTTTACTAGAAATTCTAAGATTTTCTATTTCTTTTTCCTTTCTTTCAAAAATTTCTTTCAAATGCCATTCATAAAGATTTTTCTCAAAAAAAGAAAAAGAATCTTGGCCCATAGATTTTTTCGCTTTGAAAAATCTAAAAATTCCTATAAATATAAATATAAAAAATAAAATTAATAAGCAATAGGAAAAAATCCTAAAATCTATAGGAAAGGCCAAAGAAAATATTAAGGATGAGATAA
>URRX01000115.1 GCA_900550345.1 uncultured Anaerococcus sp.
AATTTTAACTAAAGAAACAATTATTTCTAATGCAAAAAATATTTTGAAAGAAGAAAATGCTGACAATGAAAAAATAAATAAAGCGGCAAGTGATTTAGTTTCAGTTGCTCTTTCAACAAGAGAGAAGAAAAAGATTAAAGAAATTCCTATAGATAGATATAAAAAAATTATAAAATCTGGCTTGGAAAATATTGGTGGAGAAGACAAATATCAAGGTAAGTATTCGAGTGAAAGATGGGTAGAATATAAACCTGTAATTGATAGAGCAAAAAAAGCTATGAATTCTAATGATATTAACAGTAAAGAAATGTCAAATATAACTGTAGACTTACTATCTAAAATAAGAATGTTAATGTCAGGCTATGAATATGCTGGAGTATTTGAAAAAGTAAAAGCGTATGACAAAGAAACTTTGAAAAATGTAATAGATTTTTATGAAAATATTGAACAATATCAACCTATTAGCAGTAGTTTCAATAAAATTTACGAACAAGCAATAAAAGTATATAATAATGAAAATGCAACTCAAAAAGAAGTAAATCAAGCTTCTTATGATTTAATTGCTTTTAGTGGTTTACTTAAATATAAACCTGAGCCAATAGTTAGAAAACCTAATAAAAAATTGCTTAGATTAGCATTAAATTATATAGGTGAACCAAAAAGATATACTGATGAAAGTCTTAATGGTAAATTTAATGAAGATTATTTTAGAGATTTTATTGAACAATCTAAAAACACATTAAATTCAGACAAAGCTACAGCTGATCAAGTAGATTTTACTATAAGAAATCTTGTACTTGTTAGACCATACTTATTGAAAAAAGTTGCAGAAGAGCCAGGCGAAGAAGAACCGGGCAAAGAAGAGCCAGGCAAAGAAGAGCCAGGCGAAGAAGAACCGGGCAAAGAAGAGCCAGGCAAAGAAGAGCCAGGCGAAGAAGAACCGGGCAAAGAAGAACCAGGCAAAGAAGAACCGGGCAAAGAAGAACCGGGCGAAGAAAAGCCAGGTGAAGAAAAGCCAGGCGAAGAAGAACCGGGCAAAGAAGAACCGGGCAAAGAAGAACCAGGCGAAGAAGAACCGGGCAAAGAAGAACCAGGAAAAGAAGAACCGGGCAAAGAAGAACCAGGCGAAGAAGAACCGGGAAAAGAAGAGCCAGGCGAAGAAGAACCGGGCGAAGAAAAGCCAGGTGAAGAAAAGCCAGGCGAAGAAGAACCGGGCAAAGAAGAACCGGGCGAAGAAAAGCCAGGTGAAGAAGAACCAGGCGAAGAAAAACCAGTTAAAAAAGACAAAAATAATGAAAATCAAAAAGATAAAAAACAAATAAAAAATTCTAGTGATAATAAAAGAAAAAGTGCTAAATATAATAAAGTTAATAATAATTATAAAAAATCTAATTATCATAAACAAAATCCAAATACTGGAGTAAGAAGCTTATATTCAGTATTGTCACTATTATCAATTTCTACTTTAGCATTTTTTAAAAGTAAAAATAAATAATTTTAATTTATAAGGCTTTCTTTTTTGGAAGCCTTATAAATTTTCTTTGCAAAAATTAAGATATTTGGTATAATATCGAAAGATACCTTAACTATGGACTGAGTTTCCTCGGACTATTTCATGGTTATGGCGAATAAATTTTAGGAGGATTTTATGTTAAATAAAGATCAAAAAACAGAAATTATTAAAGAGTTTCAAAAAGACGAAAAAGATACTGGTTCACCAGAAGTTCAAATTGCTATTCTTACTCAAAGAATTAAAGAACTTACAGAACATTTAAAAGTAAACAAAAAAGACCACTCTTCAAGAAGAGGACTTTTCAAAATGATTAGACGTAGAAAAGGTCTTTTAAATTATTTAATGAATAATGATATTGAAAGATATCGTGAAATCATTGAAAAACTTGGTTTAAGAAAATAGTTAAATATGACGGGAATTATCCCGTCTTTTTTGTAGTTAGGAGAAAAAATGGAAAAAACTTATGAATATAAGTCACAAAATGGCTCTGATCTTTCTATAACAATTGGAAAGGTTGCTGAGCAAACTAATGGAGAATGTCTCATTAGAAGTGGAGATACAATTTTATTAGTTACTGCTGTAGCAAGTGATAAGCCAAGAGAAGGGATAGATTTTTTCCCACTTATTTGTGACTATCAAGAAAAACTATATGCAGTTGGAAAAATTCCAGGTGGATTTATTAAAAGAGAGGGAAAGGCATCTGATAAGGCTATTTTGATTTCTCGTCAAATGGATAGACCTTTAAGACCGCTTTTTCCAGAAAATTTTTACAATGATGTTCAAGTAATTGCTACACCATTTTCAGTGGATGAAGATAATGAACCAGATTGCATGACAACAATTGGAGCTTCAATTGCCCTTGGAATTTCTGATATTCCTTTTTATGGACCAGTAGCTGCTGTTTCTGTTGGATATGTTGATGGTAAATTTGTTGTAAATCCAAATAAAGAACAAAGAGAAAAAACTTCTTTAAATTTAACAGTTGCAGGAACAGCTGATGCAATTAACATGGTTGAAGCTGGTGCAAATGAATTATCAGAAGATGAAATGCTCGAAGCTATGATGGTAGCTCATGCAGAAATAAAAGAAATTTGCTCTTTTATCCAAACAATTATCGACGATATCGGTAAGGAAAAAATGGAAGTTGCTGAAGACGTAGAGACAGAACTTCAAAGAAAAATCAAAGATAAATACACAGAAGATATTAAAAATTCTATTAGAACAACAGATAAGGTTCAAAGAGAAGATGATATCAATGCAATTGAAGAAAAATGTAGGGAAGATTTCTTAGAAGAATTTCCAGAAAGTGAAGATGAAATTCACAAAACTGTAGATTCTATTATGAAAAAAGAAGTTAGAAGAATGATTTCTATTGATAAAATCAGACCTGATGGACGTAAAATGACAGAAATCCGTCCTTTATCTGCAGAAGCTGGACTTTTGCCAAGAGCTCACGGGTCAGGATTATTCCAAAGAGGTCAAACTCAAGTTTTATCAGTTCTAACTTTAGGTTCTCCTGGGGAAGAACAAGTAATTGATTCAATGAATAGAGAAGAAATTACAAAAAGATATATTCATCAATATAATTTCCCACCATTTTGCGTTGGAGATATAAGACCTTTAAGAGGACCAGGAAGACGAGAAGTAGGACATGGACACTTGGCAGAAAGAGCATTAATTCCAGTTTTACCTGATACTAAAGATTTCCCTTATACAATTAGAGTTGTAAGTGAAGTTTTATCATCAAACGGATCATCTTCACAAGCTTCAATTTGTGGGTCAACTTTATCACTAATGGATGCAGGAGTTCCAATTAAAAAACCAGTTGCAGGAATTGCTATGGGATTAATTAAAGAAGAAGATTCTATTTCAATTCTTACAGATATTCAAGGACTTGAAGATCATCTTGGAGATATGGACTTTAAAGTTGCTGGAACAAAAGATGGAATTACAGCTCTACAAATGGATATGAAAATTTCTGGAATTAACAAAGAAGTTTTACAAGAAGCTTTAGCTGATGCTCATCAAGCTAGACTTAAAATTCTTGATGTAATAACATCAGCAATTGATAAACCAAGAGATGATTTGTCAAAGTACGCTCCAAGAATTTTTTCTATAGACGTAGATCCAGAAAAAGTTAGAGATGTAATTGGTGCCGGTGGAAAAACAATTAATAAAATAATTGATGAAACTGGTGTAAAAATCGAAACTGAAGATGACGGACATATAACAGTTGCAAGTAGTGATGGAGATAGTGGAAAAAAAGCTATCCAAATGATTAAATCAATTGTTACAGATCCAAAGGCTGGAGATATTTACGAAGGTGAAGTAAAAAGAATTATGAATTTTGGTGCCTTCGTAGAAATTGCTATCGGCAAAGAAGGACTTTTACACATTTCACAAATTGATATAAAAAGAACAGAAAAAGTTGAAGATGTATTAAAAATCGGTGATAAGGTAAGGGTAAAAGTAACAGAAATTGATAGACAAGGAAGAATTAATCTTTCAAGAAAAGCCCTATTAATCGAAGAAGAGAAAAAACAATCTAAAGAAGATTAATTTTAGATTATATAAACTAACTACAAAAACAAGGTGCAAAGCGAATTATTTTATTTAATTTCGCTTTGCACTAAAATAAAATTTTGTAGAATTAAAAAAGAAGGCTGCCAGATTTTAGGCAGTTTATTTATTTTCCTTCTTGTTATATAATTTATATGAGGTGAATATGGCAAATACAAATAATAACAGGAAAAGAAAAAAATCTAAGTATGCAAAAAAATCTCAAAATCCTAAATTTAACAAGAAATCATTTTCTATTTTTTGTATGTTTATATCCTTGTTAGGATTTATTTTTTTGATCCTACCAAACACAGGGACTTTAGGAGATTTTATTACATATACAAACTTTAAAGTTTTTGGTTTTATGTCTTATTTTGTTTTTGCTTTTGTTTTTGTAAGTTTTTTGTTTGTATTTAG
>URRX01000116.1 GCA_900550345.1 uncultured Anaerococcus sp.
ATAAGTATGCTAGCTTTTGGGAAGAAAAATATTTATCTTACTCCAGAGGTTCATCGTTGATTTTTTCTGCTTTAACTTTATTTTATACAATAAATAAAAAAGTTAAATAATTAATATGTAAAATCAAGTATAATAGTATAATAAAATATGAGTTTAAAATTCTAAAAATAAATTATTAAAAAGGAGATATAAATGGAAAATCCAATTGTTACATTTGAAATGGAAAATGGGGCAATATTTAGGGCTGAATTATATCCAGAAATTGCACCAAATACAGTAAATAATTTTATTTCATTGATAAAAAATAATTTTTATGATGGAATTATTTTCCACAGAGTTATAAAAGATTTTATGATTCAAGGAGGAGATCCTGAAGGAAGTGGAATGGGAGGACCTGGATATTCTATAAAAGGAGAATTTTCATCAAATGGTTTTGAAAATAATTTAGCTCACGATAAGGGAGTTTTATCAATGGCAAGATCATTTATGCCAGATTCTGCGGGAAGTCAATTTTTCATAATGCATAAAAAAAGCCCACATCTTGATGGAGAATATGCAGGTTTTGGAAAAGTAATTGAAGGCATTGAAGAAATTGATAAAATTGCAAATGTAAAAACAGATTTTAATGATAAGCCATTAGAAGAAATCAGAATAAAAAAAGTTACAGTTGATACAAAAGGTGTAGATTATCCTGAAGTTGAAAAAATGTAAGTAAAAGGCAGATTTTTATCTGCCTATAGCGTAGACAAACCTTCAAGCACGAATATCTGACTTCAAAAATTGTTGATTTCTAAATTTCAAAATTCTAAAATCGCAAACTCGCTAACGCTCAAACAGTGCGATTTTTAACGAATTTTTAAATTTGAAATTAAATCAATTTTTTCCGTATGATATTCTTAGCCTGAGGATTTGTATACTTTGTCAAAAGTCTGGGCAGATTTTTATCTGCCTTTTTTTATTTATAAAATATGGTATAATTAGATTCGTATTTTTGAAAATAATTATTATAGGAGGTCTTATGACTTTTAATGACGTTATGGCAGCTTTGGGGGTAGTAATTAATGGAATTCCCCAAGCTTTGTTGGCACTTTCTGTTGGATTTTCTGCATTTCCTACAGCATTAGGATTTGCAGTAGGAGTAATAGCTTGTACGCTTTTACATTCACCGATTCCAATTTCTATGCAGGCAGAAACTATAGCTCTTGCAGGATCTTATGGAGAAAATATTTCTGAAAGACTATCAGTAGTATTTTGGGCAGGAATTATTATGTCAATTCTTGGTATTACTGGAAGTCTTAATTTTATTGTTGATTTGGCAGGAGTTTATGTATTAAATGGAATGATGGCAGGAGTTGGCCTAATTCTTGCAAAAATTGCTGTTGATGGCTTAAAACTTGAAACAGGAATGGTAAGTTTAATTTCAATTATAAGTGCTTTGATAACTTATTTTGTTTCTGGTAGAAATCTTGTTTATACAATTATAATTTCTGTAGTGATTTCTTCTATTTATGCAAATATTATGAAAATGGAAATAGGAAAAGATATAAAAAAAGAAGAAAGAAAACTATCTATAAAAAAACCTATCTTAAATAAAAAAGTAATAAGAGGAGCTCTATCTTTAGCTTGTCTTACAATTGGTGCAAATATTGCCTTTGGAAATATTACAGCATCTCTTGGAGATGGAAATTTAACAGCAAATATTGACCATCTAACAATTTATTCTGGTCTTGCTGATTCGGTTTCTTCTCTTTTTGGTGGGGCACCAGTTGAGGCAATAATATCTGCAACAGGAGCTAGTGATAATCCTGTAAATTCTGGAATATTAATGATGGTTATTTTGGGTGTAATTATGTTTATGGGACTATTACCAAAACTTGGAAAATTTGTACCAGGTGAATCAATCCATGGATTTTTATTTGTACTTGGAGCTCTTGTAACTGTTCCAACAAATGCTAATCTTGCTTTTGCAGCTGGTGGTGATACAATATTAGTTGCAGGGATAGCTATGGCAACAACAGCAGCAAGCGATCCATTTATGGGACTTGTAGCAGGAGTAATACTCAAATTTATAATATTATAGGAGTTTTTATGAATTATTACAAATTAAAAGTATGTGGACTTGAGAGAGATTTGCCAATAATACAAATTTCGGATAATTTAAAAATTGCATCTTTTGTATTGTTGGGAGATGCAGAACTTGCAGAAAAAGCAGGAAAAGAGCTTAGCAAAAAAGTAGATGCTGATATAATTCTAACAGCAGAAGCAAAGGGGATTTCCCTTGCTCATGAAATTGCGAAAAATATAGGAGAAAAATCATTTGTAGTAGCTAGAAAATCTGAAAAGGCATATATGAATGATCCAATAAATGTAGAAGTAAATTCTATAACAACAAAAAATACCCAAAAATTATTTTTGGACTCAAAAGATGTAGAAAAAATAAAGGATAAGAAAATAGCCTTAGTTGATGATGTAATTTCAACTGGAGAATCTATGAACGCCCTAGAAAGTTTAGTGAAAAAAGCAGGAGGAGAAGTTGTACAAAAACTTGCAATTCTTGCAGAAGGGGATGCATCAAATAGAGATGATATAATATATCTAGAAAAACTTCCCGTTTTTGAAATTTAATATATAAATAAGATAAAAACTTCCATAAGTTGGAAATTTATAGCGTAGACAATGTTAGTTTAGTAATTTATTATTAATTTAAAAATAAAATTACGCAAAAACCCATATCGACTAGATAAATGTACATTGATTTTGTACATTTATCCCTAAAACTAAGTGCGAAAGCACGAAAAAGTTTGCGAGGCAAACGTGTTTTAGTGTGAGTGAAGCGAACGCACGGAGAGATCTCATGAGATTTCTCCACTCGTTACACTCGGTCGAAATGGGTAAATTTTCTATTTTATAAATAGTCTGAACTTCCATAAATTGGTAGTTTTTTTATTTGCAAAAAAAAACACTTATTGTAAAAATAAGTGCTCAATTAATATTTTAGTTCCTAATAAAATCAAAATTATTCCACCAATTAGTTCGGAAATTTGTTTACTTCTCATACCTAATTTGTTTCCGATTTTAAAGGCTATGGATGAAAGTATAAAGGTTGTAAAGCCTATTATTAAGCTTGATGAGAAAATATTTACATTTAAAAATGCAAAAGAAACACCTACTGCCATGGCATCAATGCTTGTTGCAATTCCAAGAGAAAGTAAAGATTTAAAACTTAGACCATGACTAATTTCACAGCTTGCATCTCTTGATTCTCTTATCATTTGAAAACCAATTATAAATAATAAAATAAAAGCAACCCAATGATCAATTGCTTTTATTGAATTTGCAAAACTTGAAGCAAGAAAATATCCGATTATTGGCATTATTCCTTGAAAAATTCCAAAACAAAGACCAATACTATTGTGGTTTCTTTTATTTGAAGACCTTGGCAAATGCTAGCGGCAAAAGCATCCATGCTAAGTCCTATTGCTAGTATCAAAATTGAAAAAAGACTCATTATTACTCCTTAATTTTAAAAAACTTTCAACCAAAAAATTATACTTGTTATTTTTATATAAGCAAATAGAAGACCTTAGCCTTCCATTTCAATTATTTTTTGTATTATTGGTTGTTCTTTTATTTCATCATATCTATTTGAGTCAATACTTATATCAGGATTTGTTTTTTCAATTTCATTTATATAACCTGATTCTGTAAGTCCAATTTCTTTTGGAAATCTCAATACATATCCTGAATTTGGAAGATCAATTTGTAAAGGATCAGTTCCTATTCCATCTCCTTTGCTTTGACTTCCAACTAAAGTTGCAAGTTTTGTTTCTTTACAAAAAGATGCAAGCATTTCAGCAGAAGAATATACAGTTGAGTCTATTAGTAAATAAATATGTCCTTTAAATTTTATAGAATCTTCACTAGGGTTTACTAAAATAGGATAGTTTGTATAATAATCAAATTTTGAAAGAATTTCCTTTGTTTCATTTGAAAAATTGCTTTCATTTAAAAATCCGCTAACCCCTTCATTGTATTTTTCTTGACTGATAACTTTTTTATTTAAATCTCCTTTTTTAATAAAGGAATAATATTTAGTTGAATATGGCTTATCTATAATACTTGGTAATAGAAAATCTTGCCAATATCTAGAGTCGCCACCAGTATTACCTCTTATATCAATTATTAAAGCTTTTTTATTTTTGATTTTTTTAAGGTAAGACTTGATTTTTTTATGGTCTTTTGATGAATAATCATAATTAAGCATTGAATTTATTTTTAAATAAGCAATATCCTTGTTGATTTTTTGAGTGCTAATATTTTCTCCATTTAAATTATTTTCATTTGAAAGTCCATCTTTAGCATTTCCAACCAAGACATTTTTGGGATTTATTTTTGACATGATTTCATATTGGTTGTATTCCAAATAATTATCAATTTTTTTGTTATC
>URRX01000117.1 GCA_900550345.1 uncultured Anaerococcus sp.
ATAATAAAATAAAATGTATAGTCAGGATAAGTCTTTTTAAAATAATCTATTGTTTGATATGTGTAGTGAATACTATTATCTCTGTAATCATAATCATTTATTTCTACATTGTGATTATCCTTAATAGCTTCCTTTACCATTTTTAGCCTTATATTTATGTCTGTTTTTTTACTTTGTAATTTATGAGGTGGATTTGAATTTGGAAGAATATATATCTTATCCAAATTCATGGTATTGATCACATTTTCCATTATTATAAGGTGCCCTATATGGATTGGATCAAACGTACCACCGAACAATCCTATTTTCATTATAAATTGATTTTTTTATTGTTCTTGCTTTCTCTATAAATGGTAAAAATATTACCTAAATGAGAAACAAATTCACAATTTAGTTTTTCAATCGCTTCGTCTATAATTTCATTGTTATCATCTAAATTGTTATTTAAAATTTTAATTTTAATAAGCTCTCTTTTTTCTAAAGCTTCATCAATAGCTTCAATAACTTCATCAGTTAATGAATTTTTGCCAATATTTATTATTGGTTTTAAATCATGAGCTAAAGATTTCAAATAAGATCTTTGTTTTCCTGTAATCATTATTCCTCCTATTCATAATAGTCAAAAACTATATCACCGATTGCTACTAAATCGCCTTCTTGAATTCCCATTTCTTTAAATTTATCAAAAACGCCCATTTCTCTTAAATTTCTTTCGAAATACATACGGCTGTCATAATCATCTAAATTTACTTTTTCAAGTAACTTATCAATCCTATATCCGTTACATACATAAATTCCTTCTTCTATTTCAAAGTTTAGTTCATCGCTTGCAACAGACATATCATAAAATTCTTCTAAATAGTCTTCATCAACATCTTCATCTAGATTATATTGTTCATCATCAAAAGAATATAATACATTGCTAACCTCATCTATTAATTCTTTAATACCATTAGTAGTAGCTGCTGAAATTCTAAAAATCTTATATTTATCAGAAAATTTTTCTTCAAATTTTTTATAATTCTCGTTCAAATCTAAGTCAGATTTATTTAGGGCAATTATTTGATATTTATTAGCTAAATTTTCATCAAATAATTCTAGTTCTTTATTTATTAGTTCAAAATCTTCAATAGGATTTCTTCCTTCAAAACCTGATATATCAACTAAGTGTACTAAAATCTTACATCTTTGAACGTGTTTTAGAAAGTCATGACCTAATCCTAATCCTTCATTAGCACCTTCAATCAAGCCAGGTATATCTGCAACAATAAAAGATCTTTCTTTATCAATTTTAACAACTCCAAGATTAGGATCTAATGTTGTAAAATGATAATTTGCAATCTTAGGCTTAGCTTTTGAAATTACAGAAATTAAAGTTGATTTTCCAACATTTGGCAGTCCTACAAGACCAACATCTGCTAATATTTTTAACTCAAGATTTACTGTTATTTTTTGACCTTCTTTACCTTTTTGAGCAAAACGAGGAGCTTGTCTTGTAGAAGATTTATAGTGAACATTACCTTTTCCACCTCTTCCACCTTTTGCTATAAGAAATTCTTCACCGTTTTTCTTAAAATCCTTAATAATTTTGCCACTTGTAACTTCTCTTACAATAGTTCCAACAGGTACAAATAAATAAAGATCCTCACCTTTTTTTCCGAATCTTTTTTTCCCCATTCCATCTTCGCCGTTTGTGGCCTTATATTTTGTTTTATATCTAAATTCTTCAAGAGTTGAAAGTGAATTGGTAGCTTTTATATAAATACTAGCTCCATCTCCGCCGTCTCCACCTGCAGGTCCACCCGTAGGTTCATATTTTTCACGTCTAAAAGCTACGGCCCCATCTCCACCTTTTCCTGCTTGAAGTTCAATTTTTGCATTATCAATCATTAAATTTCCTTTTACAAAAAAAGCTTGCCCGTAGGCAAGCTAGTTCTCTATTAAGCAATGTCTTGCTTTGGATATACAGAAACTTGTTTTCTATTTTTCCCTTTTCTTTCAAATTTAACAATACCATTGCATGAAGCAAATAATGTATCATCTCCACCTTTTTTAACATTTTCGCCTGGGTGAATTTTTGTTCCTCTTTGTCTAACGATAATTGTACCAGCGTTTACTGCTTGTCCATCAGCTCTTTTAACGCCTAGTCTTTTAGCATTAGAATCTCTACCGTTTTTTGAAGAAGAAACTCCTTTTTTACTAGAAAATCTTTGTAAGTTAATGTTTAAAAACATCCTAAACCTCCCTATAATTTAAATTAACATATTCATTATAGTTTGTAAGTAAAGTTTTTATACCTATTTCAAAATCATTTAAAATAATTTCTGATTTATCCTCTGACTTATTTAGTAAAACTTTCATGATTTTACCATCATCTGAAAAATCAAAACCTATCTTATAATAATCCAGTGTATTTACTGCTGTGTAAGATAAAATAGATACTGCAGCACAAACTATATCATATCCATGTTGATCAAAATTTGCATGACCTTTTATAGCAAATCCCAATCTTTTTTTCTTTTTTTTTAATAAAGTAACATCAATCATTAACAAGAAATATTGTTAATTTCTACTAAAGTATATGGTTGTCTATGACCTTTTTTAGATTTTGATGCTTTTTTAGGTCTATATTTAAACACAACTACTTTTTTATCTTTAGCTTGATCTTTTACAGTTGCTTCTACTTTTGCATTTTCAACTTTTGGAGTTCCAACTTTTAAATCACTATCACTTTTTACTAATAGTACATCTTCAAAGCTTACACTTTCTCCTACTTCTGCATTAAGTTTTTCAACTCTAACTAGATCGCCTTCTGATACTTTATATTGTTTTCCACCTGTCTTAATTATAGCGTACATAGTACACCTCCTATTTAGATTCTCGCCAGTCAAGGTGATCAGAACCCATACTGAGCGGTTTACCTTAATATATTACCAATTTTCACTTGTTTTGTCAACTTATATATCAAATATTTCCATATTTTCTATTGCATTATTTTCAAGCTCTTCAATTTCCAATTTGCTTTCACTTTCTTCAATATATTTCAATTTAGGTTTTGTAATTGGATTTGATGGAGCAAAAATTGAACAACAATCATCAAATGGTTCAATACTTTTTTCATAAGATCCTATAAATAATGCCCTATCGATTATTTCAGTTTTATCAAGTGCAATTAATGGTTTAAAAATTGGAAGTTTTGTTGCATCTTCAATTACTGTCATAGACTCTACTGTTTGACTTGCAACTTGTCCTAAGCTTTCACCAGTGATTAGTGCATGGTAATTATTTTTTTCAGAAATTTTTTCTGCAATTCTCATCATAAATCTTCTAGATAAAATTGTAGTTTGATTTCTACGACAATTTTTATTAATTGATTTATATATTTCTGCCATATTTACAGAATAAATTCTCATTTTACCAGTATATTGGGATAATATTTTTCCTAAATCAATTGCTTTTTGTAAGGCTCTTTTTGATGTAAATGGATATGAGTGGAAATGTAAGCAATCAATTCTCATCCCTCTTTTTGCCATCATAAATCCTGCTACTGGAGAATCTATTCCTCCAGATAATAACAATAATCCATTTCCACTAGATCCCAATGGAAGGCCACCAATCCCTTCATGTCTATTTGCATAAACGTAGGCATATTTTTTAATATCTATATATACTTTGAAGTCTGGATTGTGAACATCAACTTTTAAGTTGTTTTTTTGGGCATAATTTTTTAAAATATATCCTCCCATCATTTGAGAAAACACTGGAGATTTTATATCAAATGATTTATCCACCCTATTTGTTATTACCTTAAAAGTTTTATTTTTTAAATCCATGTCATCAAGTATTTCTTTTAAAGCGGTATTTATTGATTCAATATTTTTATCACATCTTTTAATTTCAGATATATAAATAATTCCAAATACTTTTTTAATTTCTTTTATTAAACTTTCAAAGTTTTTCTTATCAGCTTCTATATATAACTTCGAACTTTCAAGATACATATTATCGTATCCTATTTTTTCAATATTTCTTTTTATAAAATACAAATTATAAATTGGCAAACTACTTGAGTAGATGAGTGGTCTACCGTGATTAATTAACATATCCTTCACATCATTTGAACTTAAAATCACACCCCCGTATGCACCACATGCTTTAGATAAACTAGAAGTGAGTATATCTATGCCTTGATAATTCGAGTAATTCTCTATTCCAAAACTATGTGAAACATCGAGTATCAGTGTTGCGTTATATTTATGCTTTAATGAGACTAATTGACCAATATCCACAACGTCGCCATTCGTTGAAAATACACTATCAGATATGATTATTTTTTGTATATTTTGATTAGGGTATTCCGCTAACCTTTTTTCTAAATCAGCAATATCTAAATGCTTAT
>URRX01000118.1 GCA_900550345.1 uncultured Anaerococcus sp.
CCTTCTTTAATTTCTCCTATAATTATCTTGTTTTTTATAATTTCATAAATTTTATCATATAAAAATTTTTTATTTTTTGGTAAATTTAAATACATCTGTATCCCTCATTTTTTTATTTTTTGTTACTTTTATTAGTTACAGTTTAGCATATAATTAAATCAAAAGAAATAATAAGGAGAAAAAAATGGTAGATAAATATATAAATAAAAAATTTGAAAAAAAAGTTATCATGGATGTAATGAATGTTGAACAAGCAAAAATTGCTGAAGCTGCTGGTGCAAGTGCAGTAATGGCTCTTGAAAGAGTTCCTGCTGATATTAGGGCTGCTGGTGGAGTTTCTAGAATGAGCGATCCAAAAATGATTGAAGAAATTATGAAAGCTGTTAAAATTCCTGTTATGGCAAAGGTAAGAATCGGTCATTTTGTAGAAGCACAAATTCTTGAATCTTTAGGCGTTGATTATATTGATGAGTCAGAAGTTTTAACTGTTGCTGATGATTTTAACCATATTGACAAAAAGAAATTTAAAACTCCATTTGTTTGCGGAGCAAGAAATATTTCTGAAGCTTTGAGAAGAATTTCTGAAGGAGCTTCTATGATTAGAACAAAGGGTGAAGCTGGAACTGGAAATGTTGTTCAAGCTGTAAGACATATGAGAGAAATTAATAGAGAAATTCAAAGAATTTCAGTTTTAACTGATGATGAAATTTTTTCTTATGCAAAAGATTTGGCAGTTGACGTTGAACTTTTAAAATATGTTAGAGATAATAAAAAACTTCCTGTTGCAAATCTTTCTGCAGGTGGAGTTGCAACTCCAGCTGATGCAGCTTTGATGATGCAACTTGGAGCTTATGGTGTATTTGTTGGAAGTGGAATTTTCAAATCAGGAAATCCAGAAAAAAGAGCAAATGCAATAGTAAAAGCTGTAGCAAATTATGACAATCCAGATGTGATTCTTGAAGTTTCAAAAGATCTTGGTGAAGCTATGGTTGGAATTAACGAAGACGAAATAAAAGAAATTTTTGAAAATAGATAAAAATTAAAATCAAACAATTGCCCCATATAAAAAATTCTGCAAAATAATTTGCAGAATTTTTTCTTTATACTCTTTTCAATAAATCTTTTAACCATTTTTCATCTTCAGGATCTGATGAATATCTTTTTTTAATATCAATTGATTTAATTGCCTTCATATCTTCATCATCAAGTGAAAAGTCAAAAATATTTATATTTTCTTTTATTCTTTTTGGATTTGTTGATTTTGGAATTGGCATTGTTCCTCTTTCAATATGCCAACGCAAAACTATTTGAGCTGGTGTTTTATTATATTTATTAGAAAGTTTTTTTATTACAAATTCTTCTAACAACTCACTTCTCCCCCTGGCAATTGGTGACCAAGCTTGGTGGATTATATTATTTTCTTTTAAAAAATTAATTGTTCCATCATTTTGAAAATGTGGACTTGATTCTAATTGGTCGATTGCTGGTTTTTCTCCTACATCTAAAAGTTTTTTTAGTTGAGAAAGTTCAAAATTTGAAACTCCAATTGTTTTTACTATCCCTTGTCTTTTATAATCTTCAAAAACTTTCCAAGATTTATCAAAATCTTTTCCAAACCAATGAAGTAAAACTACATCCAAATAATCTGTTTGTAATTTTTCTAGAGACTCATCCAATGATTTTTTTGTTTTATCATAGCCAAAATCACTTGGCCAAACTTTTGTTGCCAATTGATACTGATCTCTTTTTTTACCAGAATTTTTAAGCTCAGCTCCAATCATATCTTCATTTTCATATAATTTTGCTGTATCTATATATTCATAGCCATTTTCTAAAGCTGCTTCTATAGTTTTAGCTATGTCTTTTCTATCTGTAATTTTATAGGTTCCAATTCCTAGAGCTGGGATTTTATTTCCATCATTCAATTTATAATATTTCATATGATCCTCCTGTTTTAATTTTCTACCCTTAAATTTATGTTATAATCATCATATGAAAACTGTATTAATAACGGGCTCATCAAGAGGAATCGGTGAAGCTATAGCAAAAAAATTAAATAAATCTTACAATTTGGTTTTAACTTATAATAAAAATAAGGATAAGTCCTTAAATTTATTAGAAGAATTAAGAAAAGAAAATCCAAATGTAATTGCTGTAAAATGTGATGTAAAAAATGAAAATGATGTTAATAATTTATTTGACCTTGCTGAGAAAAATTTTTCTCATGTAGATATTTTGATAAATAACGCAGGAATTTCCTATTTTGGTCTTATTCAAGATATGGATTTTTCTTCTTGGAATAATCTTTTAAATACAAATTTATCTTCAATTTTTTTAACTTCAAAAAGGGCAATTCCAAATATGGTAAGTCAAAAATCTGGAGTAATAATAAATATGTCATCTATTTGGGGTAACTTGGGGGCAAGTTTTGAAGTTGCCTATTCTGCAAGTAAGGGTGGAATTAATTCTTTTACAAAGGCCCTTTCAAAAGAGCTCTTACCATCAAATATTAGGGTAAATGCAATTTCTCCTGGAATTGTTGATACGGATATGACCAAATTTGATTTATCTGAAAATGATAAAAAAGATTTGAAAGAAGATTTAATTGAAAAAAGATTTGCAAAATCAGAAGAAATTGCAAATCTTGTTGAATTTTTAATATCTGATAAGGGATCTTATATAACAGGATCCATTTTTGATATTAACGGTGGTTTTTATTAACTTGTTCAAATTCTTTAAAATTGTACCAATAAATATATGATTTTGAAACTTTTTTTCCAAGGGCTTCTTCTATGGAGTCCTTGTAAATTTCTAATTGCTTATCGTAAAATCCTTCCCTCTTATATGAATCTGTTTTAAAATCCATTAAAATTATATGATTTTCAAATTCAAACATTATATCAATCTGACCATTTACATAAAAATTGTCTATTTTTCTTAAAAATGACTCTTCTTTTCTTATGAGAGGCGATTTTTCTCTTATATCCTTAATTATTTTTGAATTAAAAAATCCTAAAATATTTTCAAAATTTAAGTAGGATATATATTCTTTTTTTATTTTTCCTAAATCAATAAGCTTGTTAATTTCTTTTTTCAAAGAATCTAAATCATATTCTTTAAATTCAAGTTCTTGGAAAATTTTATGGATAAGTGTACCTTTTTGTGTTGCTGAAAGACTTATTTGATCAAAATTTGGCCTTCTAAAATCATGGGAAATTTCCATATCATCAAAGCTCGATTTTTCATAGCCATTATTTGATAGGTCATAATTTTTTGCAATTTCTGTTACAGATTTTTTAAGTGATTTGTTTGTATTTTCGAAATTTTCATAAGAATAAGAAAAAATATTTTTAATATGATTATAAATTTTCTCATCATAATTTTTCCCATGGAGCAAATCTTCTACATTAGTAAAATCAAGTTTCGAATTCGCCTTAAATTCTTCAATGTAATCAATTTTTACAGCACCATTTTTAAAGTTATCAGTCTTATAATCCAAATCTATAAAGTCAGCCATAATTTTATCTTCTAAGAGGATTTTTAAAATCCAATCCATATAAGAAGATAAATCGAGTATTGAATCTGAGCTAATAATTTTATCAAGACCTTTTTCATTTAAATCTTTTTGGCCAATAATAGATAATTTTCTTTCTGCACGGGTTAGGGCGACATATAGGACTCTCATCTCTTCTTTTTTATCATTTAGATTTAATTTTTCTAAAATCAAATCTCTTTTTATTGATGAAATTTTTATTTTATTATCCCAATCAGAAATATTTATTCCTATACCCAAATCCTTATCCAAAAGCATGTCCTTACTCTTACCCCTGGTATTAAATCCTTTTGAAGCTTCTGGCAAAATTACCGCCTTAAATTCCAAGCCCTTTGACTTGTGAATTGTCATAATTCTTACCAAATCTTCCTCATCAGATAAATTTCTCGATGCTTTTAAATTATCTTTATTTTGATTTTTCAAATTATCTATATAAGTTAAAAATCCAAATAAGGAGTTCTCATTATTTTTATCATAATCATCCATAAGTTCTATAAAGGCTTCTATATTTTGAACCCTTTCATATCCCCTATCCCTAGCCTTTAGAAAATCATAATATCCAGATTTTTCAAAAATTATATTTGCAAAATCATACATAGTAGAAAAATTCAAAATATATGAAAAATCTGCAAAAGTTGTGTTGAAGTCTGAAATTTTTTGACTTAGTTTATCATCAAAATTTTCTTCGTAAAAAGAAAATTTTTCATAAAAATATTTTTTATCAGAAGAAAGGCTAATTAATGAAAGTTCATCTTCAGAAAAATCAAAAATTTCACTTCTTAAAACAGAAAGTAAGGTAAAATCATCTTTTGGAT
>URRX01000119.1 GCA_900550345.1 uncultured Anaerococcus sp.
CTTATTATAAATTTTATTATAATTAATCCCTTTATCAATGGCTAAATTTGATAATTTATAGTAATTTTCTATAACCTTTAGCATTTGGATTTGTTTATCAAGTGGAACATACTTATCAATGTCATTAAAGGCATTTTGTTGTAAAAATGCTATCTTTAACATACTAGCAACATCTAATAGATTTTTTTGCTTATTTGATAAGGAATCTTTACCAACTAACATTACAATGGATTGAAGTTTTTCTTCTTCTGTCAAAATTTCCATCATACTGTTTCTTAACAAAACAATATCCTCACCTGTTAAATCTTCATAATAACCTGCCATTTGATTTAAATAATTTGAATAAGATGTTAACCAATTTATTGCAGGATAATGTCTAGAATAAGCAAGGTTTTTATCTAGACCCAAAAATACATTAACACTTCTTCTAGTGTTTTCTGTTACAGGTTCTGAAAAATCTCCACCAGTTGGTGAAACTGCTCCAATTAATGTTACAGAACCATGACTTCCATTTAAATTATCAAAATCTCCAGCTCTTTCATAAAATTGTGAAAGTCTCGAACCAAGATAAGCTGGATATCCTTCTTCGGCTGGAATTTCTTCAAGTCTTGCAGAAATTTCTCTCAAGGCTTCTGCCCATCTTGAAGTTGAGTCTGCCATTAAGGCTACATCATACCCCATGTCTCTAAAATATTCTGCCATGGTTATTCCTGTATAAATACTAGCTTCTCTTGCAGCTACTGGCATATTTGAAGTATTTGCTATAAGAATTGTTCTTTCCATTAATCCTCTTCCAGTATTTGGATCGATCAAATCTGGAAAATCTTCAAGAACTTGTGTCATTTCATTTCCACGTTCTCCACAACCAATATAAATAATTATATCAGCGTTTGAATATTGGGCTAATTGGTGTTGAAGCATTGTCTTTCCTGTCCCAAAACCACCAGGAATTGCAACAGTTCCTCCCTTTGCTATTGGAAAAAAAATATCTAAGACTCTTTGTCCAGTTAACAAAAGTTCGCTTAAAGGTTTAGATCTTTTTATAGGTCTTTGAACTCTAACTGGCCAATATTGGTAAAGTTTTAAATTTTCTACACCATCCTTTGTCTTAACTTTTACAATTGTATCTTCCAATTTATACTTACCATCTTTTTCAACTTCTATTACTTCTCCATCAACATTTGACATTAACCTATGTTCAATAACTGAAGTTTCATCAATTGTGGCATATATCTGACCTTTTTTAATTTCTTCACCAGTTTTTACTTTAATTTTAACATCCCATTCTTTTTGTTCATCTAAATTTGATAGTCCAAGGCCAGATGGGATGAAGGATCCATGTTTAGCTTTTATTTTGTCAAGTGGTCTTTGAATACCGTCGAACATGTTTCCAATCATTCCTGGTCCAAGTCTAACTGATAGAGCTCTTTTAGTTTTGATTATTTCATCATTTACTTTTAAGCCTGAAGTATCTTCATAAACTTGAATTGTAGCAAGGTCTCCATCAATAGAAACAACTTCTCCAATTAGCTTCAAATCACCAACTGTAACCATTTCTCTTATTTTTAAACTTGATGCATTTCTAGCTTGTATTACTGGACCATTTATTGATTTAATTGTTGGAGTCATTTTTATCCTCCATTTCCTTTTCATGTTCATCAGAAATCATTTTATAAAATTTACTACCAATTTCATATTTGTAGTTTTCTAATTTTTTTTCTAATGAATAGTCATATTGATAAGTTGAGTCTTTGCTTTTAATTACAAAGCCTCCAATTTTAGAATTATCTATCACTTCTGTTTCAAAATCGAATAAACTTTTATCTGATTCTTTCACACATAAAATTAAACCATCGTTATTTTCTGATAGTTTTTTGTATACCTCAACTGCTTCAGTTTTTAATTTTTCTTTGTACTCATCACTTTTACTATAAGCTATTAATTGTTCTTTAATTTCTTCAATCAATTGATTTAACAAAGATTCTTTAAATTTGTTATATGAGGTTTTTTTATGTTGAGAAATATTTGCAATTTTTTCATTTTTTCTAGAGTTGGCAAATTCTTTTCTCTTATTTATATATTTTCTATAGTTATCGTCCAATTGATCTTTAATATCATTTAAAGTTTTTGAAGATGTGTCTGTAGATTCGTATAATTCTTTTTCACTTTTTCTTTTCTCATTTGACCAGACCATTTTCCTAAAACTTGAAATTTTTGCACTTAAATCTAGCATTCAAGTCTCCTTTACTAATCTAAAACTACTACTAAAGGAGTAGCATTATCTACCCTATAATCTTCAACTTCTTTTTTTATTTTTTCATAACAAAATTTAGAAAAAATAATTAATGCCAAATCTTTTTCCTTGACATATTTTTGAAAATTTTCGGATATTTCATTTTCATCTTCTACAATGATGCCTTCAATACCTCCAAGCCTAAAGCCTAGAAGTAAAGACATATCATTTGTTATTAATTTTGCTTTCATTTTAAGCGAATAAAATCATTATAGAAATAATTACACCAAAGATTGCAATACCTTCAGCAAGTCCAACGAAAATAATTGTTCTACCAAGAATTGATGCATCTTCTGAAATTGCTCCTAGTGCTGCAGATCCTACTTGACCTACCGCATATCCTGTTCCAATTGTTGCAAGTCCTGTAGAAAGTGCTGCACCAATATATTTTAAACCATTTCCGCCACCACTAGCAGTTCCTGCTGCTGCAGCTTTTACACCATTAGGTAAAACCAAAACTAAAATCATTACCATAATTGGAATAAATGTTGATAAGTTAATTTTTAAAGCTTTTCTTATTTTTTCTTTTGAACCATCTTCGTTATTTTTTAATAGGTATAAACCTGAATAAATTGTCATTACTACACAAGCTAATGCTAATATTGAAAATAAAATCATATTTTTCTCCTTATAATTTACTTATTGGACTAAATTTTTGTCCATCACCCTTGTAATATTTACTAAACATTTCATAAAATTCTAGTCTTAAACCTTGAATAAATACAATCATTCCTTCAAGACCAATAATTAAAATATTTCCAAAAATCAAAATTATTATTCCTATAAATCCACCACCTACAAGTTTGCTCATTACTTCAAATGCCATATATAAACCCACGTGATTTATTGCAAAAGCACCAACCCTTGTAAATGAAACAAGATTTGAAAATACAGAAAGTAGTGCTTCTATGATTGAAAAAGAACTTTCTATATAATAATCAGAACTTGATTGGTCATAAATAGGATAAACATCTAATAATTTTCTAGAAATTGGTTGTTTAAATATCATCATTACTATTGATACTACTAATAAAATAATTGAAACGGGCATTGGAATAGGATTAACCTTAACTATATTTAAAATTATTAAGATAAAAGAAATAGTCATTAATAATCCTGCAAATCCTTCTTTTCCAAATACTCCTTCTTCTAAATCTTTTTGCTTATGGAGTTTATTATAAATACCTAAAATATAGGCTATTATCATTAATATAACTCCAAAAGCAACTGATGCTATTAAAACTTTTATTATATTATCAAAAGGCTTAATTAAAATCGTTGGAATTAAATCTTCTATGCCAAAAAATGAACCATACATAAGTCCAAAAAATGAAGCAGAAAATCCAATTCTTCTAATTAATTGCCCAAAAACTTTACTTTTCTTTTCTATCAAAAAACTAGCTAATACAAATATTAATCCTTGTCCTAAATCTCCAAACATCATCCCATACAATAACATATAAGTTATAGCAAAAAAACTTGTTGGATCTATTTCATTATAATTTGGGGCACCATACATATTGACCAAAAATTCAAATGGCCTAGTTAGTTTATTATTTTTTAATTTTGTTGGTGGATTAGCTATTGTTTGGCTATTTTTTTTTTGATCGACTAAGCTATCTTCATACTTGTCGACTGTTTCTTTAATTATTTGTATTTTTGACTCTGGAACCCAACCTGACAAATAAAAATACTTGCGACCCTTTAGCATCTTATCTTTTAATTTAGAAGATTTTTTATAAAAATCTATAGTTTTAGGCAGATTCTTTAAATCATCAATATTGTCTTTTTTTATTTTGTCTAAATTTTCATCAATTTCTTTAAGCTTAATTTTATTATCTTCATACTCTTTTCTTATATCTTCTATACTTTTTCCATCTGGAATATCTTTATCGATAAAGCCTAATGAAGAGATAGTTCTATTTACTTCGTCTTCCACACTTTTTGGATAAACTAAAAGATAATCTTCATTCCCACTTTCGAAAGATTTGTCAACCTTATTTTTTGTACTATCTTTAAAGCCTAATTTTTCTAATAATTTCATAAAACCT
>URRX01000120.1 GCA_900550345.1 uncultured Anaerococcus sp.
ATTCATCTTCACCAATTTTAAAAGCATTAATAAAAGCAGAAGGTTTTAATTATGATATTATAGATGATATTTTTACAATTTATTATTCTAATAATATATACTACCAATTTTTGGATGAATCTAAACCAAAAATTAAGGAAATATTAAAATCAATGACTAATAAAGATTTTGAGGTTAGAGTTTCAACTATTGACAAAAAAAAGTCTAACACTAATAATAGTATAAGAGGATCAAAAAATGATCCAAATGATGACGTTATAGAAAAACTAAAAAAAGTCTTTAAAGAAGACTTAATTATTGAACAATAAAGGAGAAAAAAATGGCAAGAGGCGGATTTCCAGGCGGCGGAAATATGAATAATATGATGAAAAAAGTACAAAAGATGCAACAAGAAATGGCTAAGGCTCAACAAGAAATTGAAGAAAAAGAATTCTCTTCAACAGCAGGTGGTGGAGTAATAGAAGCTGTAGTTAATGGAAAAAAAGAAGTTCTTAAGATAAAAATAGACGAAGATGTAGTTGATCCAGAAGATACAGAAATGTTAGAAGACCTTGTAGTTGCAGCTGTAAATGATGCTTTGAAAAAAGCTGACCAATATACACAAAAAGAAATGGGAAAATTAACAGGAAATATTAATATTCCTGGATTAATGTAATGAGTTTGTATCCTGAAAGTTTAATTAAACTAATAGAGCAATTTCAAAAATTACCTACTATAGGGAAAAAAAGTGCAGAAAGACTTGCTATGAGTATAGTTGGTAAGGATGATGAAAGTGTTGAAGACTTTTCTAAGGCTTTATTGGAAGTGAAATCAAAAATCCATCCTTGTAAAATTTGTGGAAATTTAACAGAAGATGAAATTTGTGGAATTTGTAAGGATGTTTCTAGGGAAGAAAATATAATATGTGTAATCGAAGATGTGAGAAATTTGTATGCAATAGAAAAATCTTCAGTATTTCATGGCAAATACCATATTTTAGGTGGACTTATTTCGCCTTCAGACAATGTAAAGGCAGAGGATTTGTCGATTGATAAATTGTTGGATAGAATTGATAAAGAAAATATTAAAGAAGTAATTTTGGCGATTTCATCGACAATTGAAGGTGAAACTACATCTTTATTTTTGGCACATTTATTAGAAAATAAAAATGTTAGGGTTTCTAAGATTGCATCTGGAATTCCTGTTGGTTCAAATTTGGAATATTTTGATCAGCTAACTTTAGAAAGAGCCTTAGAGGAAAGAAGAGAAATCTAATTATTTTATATTTTAACTTAATTTGTGATATAATAAAAAAGAATTAATAAAAAGTTTTACGAATAAATTTATCTAATAAATTTTTGGTAAACTTAACAAATTTAGTGAAAATTTTAAAGCTGAATATAAAACTTAACAAAACCATCCTTATTTAGGGTGGTTTTTAATCTTAAAGGAGAAAAAAATGGCAAAATATGATGTGAAATCAAAAAATGCAGAAGAATTTATTAATCATGAAGAAATTCTTGAGTCATTAGATTACGGAAGAAATCACAAAAACGATAGGAAATTAATTAAGGAAATTTTAGAAAAGGCAAAAAAAGCTCGTGGACTTAGCCATAGAGATGCTTTTGTTTTGTTATCTTGCCAAGAAGAAGACTTAAATGAAGAAATTTTTTCTTTGGCAAAAAAATTAAAGGAAAAATTTTATGGAAATAGGATAGTTTTGTTTGCACCTTTATACTTATCTAATTATTGTGTAAATGGTTGTTTGTATTGCCCATATCATGCAAAAAATAAAACAATTCCAAGAAGAAAATTAAGTCAAGATGAAATAAGAAAAGAAGTAATAGCACTTCAAGATTTAGGACATAAAAGGCTTGCTCTTGAAACTGGTGAAGATCCAGTAAATAATCCAATTGAATATGTATTAGAATCAATCAAAACAATTTATTCAATCAAACACAAAAATGGATCTATAAGAAGAGTTAATGTAAATATAGCAGCAACTACAGAAGAAAATTATAAAAAATTATTAGATGCAGAAATAGGTACATATATTTTATTCCAAGAAACTTATAATAAGAAAAATTATGAATTACTTCACCCAACAGGTCCAAAACATGATTATAATTATCATACAGAATCTATGGATAGGGCGATGAGTGCTGGAATAAATGATGTTGGCTGTGGAGTATTATTTGGTCTTCAATCTTATGAATATGAATTTATTGGTCTTTTAATGCATGCTGAACACTTAGAAGCTAGATTTAATTGTGGGCCACATACAATTTCTGTGCCAAGAGTTCAACCAGCAGATGATATAGATCCTGATGAATTTGACAATTCATTGAGTGATGAAATGTTTGAAAAAATTGTAGCTTGTCTTAGACTTGCTGTTCCTTATACAGGAATGATAATTTCTACAAGAGAATCTA
The DNA here is from genome assembly GCA_900550345.1 of uncultured Anaerococcus sp. Classification (GTDB taxonomy): domain Bacteria; phylum Bacillota; class Clostridia; order Tissierellales; family Peptoniphilaceae; genus Anaerococcus. Next base: position 2,412 of record URRX01000120.1, read on the forward strand.
AAAAAGTTAGGGAAAAAGTTTTGGATCTAGGAATAAGCCAAATTTCTGGAGGATCAAAAACAACAGTTGGAGGCTATTCAGAAGATATTGGAGATATTGAAGGCTCAAATCAATTTGAACTTGCTGATAATAGAACCTTAGATGAAGTTGTTGATTGGCTATTAAATATGGATTATCTACCATCATTTTGTACAGCTTGCTACAGAGAAGGTAGGGTTGGAAAAGACTTTATGAAAATAGTAAAAGATCATGGAATAGGAAATATGTGCCAACCAAATGCTATTTTAACTTTAGATGAATATTTAACAGACTATGCAAGTGAAAAAACAAAAAAAGATGGTAGAGCTTTAATCAATAGAGAAATTGAAAAAATTCAAAACCCAGATCTTCGTGCCAATACAAAAAAATGGCTCAATGAAATTAGAGATGGAAAAAGAGATATACACGTATGATAGCGTATAATTCAGAAAGAGTTAGCCTTGCCTTATTGGGTAAGACTAATTCTGGAAAATCATCATTTTTAAATTTTATAAGCGACCAAGATGTTTCTATTGTTTCAAGTCAAAAGGGAACTACAACAGATCCTATAAAAAAATCTATGGAAATTCATGATTTTGGTCCGGTTTTATTTTTTGATACAGCAGGATTTGATGATGATACAAATTTATATGAAAAAAGGATAGAAAAAACAAAAAAAGCCATAGAAAAAGCTGATATTTTACTTTATTTTCTATCCATAGATGATGAAATAGAAGAAGTTTCTGGCTTTAAGAAAAAATATGATAAGATAATTTTTATAGCTAGTAAACAGGATTTGGAAATTGGAAATTACTTGGTGAAAAAATTTAAAGATTTTTCTCCCTTAGCTATCAATATAAAAAATAATGACGACAGAGAGAAATTTTTTGATAAAATCAAATCAATTTATAAAATTGAAGATAATACTATAACAAAATCTCTTGTAAAAGAAAATGATTTGGTTTTGCTGGTTATTCCTCAAGATGCCGAAGCACCAAAATATAGACTTATCAAACCACAAGTTATGACAATAAGAGAAATTATAGATAAAAATGCAAGTGCAGTTTCTACAAATCTTATTAATTTAGAAAATACCCTAAATTCATTTAATAAAAAACCAGATCTTGTTATAACAGACTCTCAATATTTTAAAGAAGTTTATAACATTTTAGATAAGGATATAAAACTAACTTCATTTTCTGTATTATTTTCAGCTTTTAAGGCTGATATAAATTATTATATAGAATCAGTAAAAAAACTTGATCAAGGTGCAAAAAAAATACTCATTGTAGAAGCTTGTTCTCATCCACCAATTTCAGAAGACATTGGAACTGTAAAAATTCCAAAACTTTTGAAAAAAAAGTATGAGGATATTGAAATCGACTTTCAAAGGGGAGAAGATTTTGAAAATATTGAAAAATATGACCTAATAATCCAATGTGGAGCCTGTATGTTTAATAAAAAATATGTGATGGAAAGAATCAAACAAGCTAAAGAAAAAAATATTCCTATGACAAATTATGGGATAGTTATAGCTTATTTAAATGGAATTTTAGATAAGATTACAATATAAAAAGCCTTGAGCAAATGCTCAGGGCTTATTTTTTATAATATCCAAACTTGTGGTGTAAAATTTAGAAGGATAAACTTTTTTATTATTTCTATTTTTTAAGGTTAAAATATATAGGCTATCTCTTGCCCTAGTAAGACCTACATAAAAAATTCTTCTTTCTTCTTCTAGTCTTTCAAAATAATTTTCTTCATCCATGATTAGTGGAAATTCATTTTTTATTAAATCAATT
>URRX01000121.1 GCA_900550345.1 uncultured Anaerococcus sp.
AGAATAATATTGAATTTTAATAAAGCCAGTCTTCATAACAAAGATTTTAAGATTATTGTTTCATATATAAAAATTTATTAATTTATCAAATTGAAAAAAGGGGGATAAAAATGAATAATGAAATTTCACCAGATTTACAAAAGAGTTTAAATAAACTGATTAAAAAATATTCAAAAAGTTTTACAGATAAAGTTTATGGGAAAGAAAATAATGATTTGGATCCAATTATGGAGTTGTTTAATATCACCCCAGAAATAAAAAGAGAAAATCGTCAATATTGGGGAAGAGAATTAGGAATGTTTTGGCAATTATTTGTTATTGAGATATTTAAAAATAGTGTCCCTAATTTGTATAAGCCTGCTAAAAGATATGGTGCTGATGAACCTTATGATTTAATAGTTGGCAAGTACGCAATTGATACAAAATATAGAGTAGGTTCTGGAGATTCTGGCACATTGAAGAAGTTTAAACAGTATGGGAAAATGCTAATCGATCTTGGATTTGAACCAGTATTTTTAATGGTCAGAGATGATAATTTACCTTCAGCTATGACAGCTATACATAGCGGCGGATGGAAAACCTATACTTCCGAAGAAACATTTAAGTTTATAAAAGAAATTACTGGGATAAATGTCTTAGAACTTTTAAAAAATTATGAAGATGAATTTTGGATTCGTAGATAGCACTTGTTATAATCAGACTTATAATTTTAAAAATCTTATATAGATATTTCAACCAGATATGTGTTTTTAACATGTTGATTTGCAATAATTATTGCGACACTTAGCTTAATAAATTTAATTCATGTATAAAACATTCAAATGGTGTATCAAACTCTAGACATTTTCTCGGTCTAGAGTTTATTTTATAAATAGCATCTATTAAATCTTCCTCTTCGATTTTAGCAAAATCAGTTTTCTTAGGAAAAAATTCTCTAAGTAAACCATTGCTATTTTCGTTAGTTTCCCTTTTCCAAGCACTATATGGATCATCAAAATAAAAGTTTATATTTAATTCACTTTCTATATCTTCATAACAAGCAAATTCTTTACCTCTATCTGATGTAAACTTCTTGAATGCTCCTTGTGGCAATTCTTTTGTTAAAGTGTATATAGCATCTAACATAGAATCTTTACTGCGATCTGGCATTTTTATTGCAAAATGTGCACGAGTCTTCATTTATGCAAATGTCGCTAAGCATCCTTTACTTTTAACTCTAGATGAGACTACTGTATCAAGCCCCTAATGACCAAATTCCACACGTTTTTTTACAACTTTGGGTCTTTTATAAATAGATGTTCCTACATTAAATTTACCTCTTGTTTCTTTAGCTTTTAAAGATTTTCCTTTTATCTTTAAAACTTTAACAGATATATCCAAAAGCCCTTTATATATCCAATTATAGATTATTTTAAATCTTAATTCATCTCTGAAATATCTGCCCACTATTTGTTCAGGGGACCAGGTGGCCTCTAGCTTTTCTTTGATAAATTCTTTTAAATCGTCAGTAAATTTTGACTTTATACCTTTATTTTTAGAATTAATAGAGTAGTCAAGATCAGCCTCTTTTGCATCGTATTTGTCCTTACATCTTTTTAGCTCTCTACTAATTGATGAATGATGATAACCTAATATTTTGCTATCTTTCTGGCTGAGTAACCTTCATTATTTAAAACCTCTATTTTACTTCTACAATCCATGGTAATATATTTATGACTCATAACAATCTCCTTCATGTCTATGTTTTGTGGTAATTACATTTTACATGAATTGATTTTGTTATGGGTTTTTATTTTATGTTAGTGTCGCATTTGATTTTACAATCTATAATTTAGTGTATCTATATTAATTTTTTCATTTAATGTAATATGTTTATAGCTCATATTAACCCACACGTGTGCTATCGTGCCTATTAATAGCTTTCATAAAGTTGGTTTAAGTTTTTTATTTATGTCTCAGATACTCTATTCCATAATCCTTATTCTTTCTTCAGCTATTTTGACGTAGTCAGGATTTATTTCAATGCCTATCCATTCTAAACCTAGCTTTTTTGCAGCTACAGCTGTTGTCCCGGACCCTAAAAAAGGATCTATGACTATGTTATTTTTATGAATGGGAATACTCATTGAAATTAATTTCTCAATTAATTGTAAAGGTTTTATTGTAATATGTGTATTTGTATTATTCTTTGAATCTCTTTTAATGTTTTCAATAATGTTTGATTGGAACCCATTTATTTCTTCACTTTCAGTTTTTAATAATCCGACATCATATAGAGTTAAAGTATTAATGTAGTTATTAATTAAAGGTTTTTGAATAACCGTTATTGCTTCCCACTCATTTCTTAACGCACTGTGCCAACCCCTCCAAATTTCAGGATTTTTAGCCCCCATTTTTTCCAATTTTTTTTCAGCGTTCAATCCTTTTGGGATACCGCTTTGTCTACGCCAAACAATAGTATCTCTAGCGTAAAATCCTTCATCTTCAAATGCAACTTGTATATGAGCGGATGTCCTCGTGCTGTTAAAAACCATAACATATGCGCCAGGCTTTAAAATCCTATAAAGTTCTTTAGCCCAAGTTTTAACCCATTCTCTATATTCTAAAATATTTTTTCTGTTTTTTTCATACCATCTTTTATTTCTAACTCCACCAGATAGACCACTTCCATAAGGTATATTTTTAACAAGTGTTGATGAGGTTTTAGAGTTGACTTTTTCCATCCTTCTTTCTATTTCGTATTGATTCCAGTCTTTTCCTATAAATTCGTAGTTATATGGCGGATCAGTTATGCATCCAGCAATTGATTCGTCCGGTATTTTTTTTAAAACATTTAAACAATTACCTGTTATAATTTTATTTTTGAAATTATCTATTTCCATACAAATATCTCCTTAATATTAATCCAAATCATTGGAAATTTTTTGCTACTATTTTTTATATTTTATCGATTCTTTTCGACTATTATGTCCTCACTAATTTTTAATTCATTCCAAATCCAATTTTCTATTGCACCAGATACTGATGTATGTTTCTCTTTAGCATATGTCTTTATTTTATCATGAGCTTTTTGAGTAATAGTTATAGTGACCCTTTTTTTATTTTTATTATACATAAAACACCCTCCTTAATACTTACTTAATGCTTACTTAATACATACTTTATAGGTATATAATACCATTTTAACGGAAAATAGTAAACAATTTTTGCTTGTATGGTTCTTGATAACTCAAGTTAAATATATGTCATCAAGATAGTTTTATTCAATATACAAAGTAATTTCAAATTATTAAATTGATTTTATGAAATAATCGTGAATACATAATTACAAGTTCAAGATAAGTAAACTTATATACAGATCTTATTATATTTAATAAGATGATAACTAATATGAGAAAAAGAAATAATATGGATACTAATACAGGGAAGACTTATGGTATTCATTATAAATATGCCTTATGGAATATTAAGATTGGACGAGGCTTTTATATTAACATTTTAAAAAAGGTAAATGATACATAATTTAATTTGAAACAAAAAAAGACCATGAGCATTTAGCTCACAGCCTTTTATCTTGCCACCTAAAGACTCCCTGATTAAGATTTTTTAAAATCCCTAATTTAACGAGCCTTAGGGGTCTTTTTTATTGTTTAATTTTAAAAGTTTTTGGAGCAAATTTATATATCAAAAAACTTGCAAACCCAACAAATAAAACCATAAAAATTGAAATTATTAACATAAATTTTATCTCTCCAATTTTTATCGCCAAAGCCGGAAGTCCAAATACAAAAATATAATATAAAAATATATTCATTAAAACTAAAACTACAGATCTTTGTTTTCCTTCCTTATCAAAGGGTTGGATTATATAATATTGAAACAAGGGCAAAATTGTAAAAAATATAGCATTTAAGACTATATAAAAAATTGGTAATGATAAATTTAAATCTGTTTTTGTCAAAAATTTTGTTGCAAAACCAATATAAATTATAAACATAGCTCCCATAGGAATTGCCATAAGCTTAAAAATTGAATTAAATCTTAGCCAAAACATTTTTAACAAATTCTTATCTTCCCTAT
>URRX01000122.1 GCA_900550345.1 uncultured Anaerococcus sp.
AAAGAAAAATTTCTAAATCTTTTTTAGAACTAACATTTGGTATTTCACTATTATTATTTCTAATTATATCTAATTTTCTTTCAAAATTATCTTCATACAATAAATCCCTGCATATTTCCTTTGTAGGCAACTTACCAAGTTTAGCTTTTGCTTTTACTACATAAGCTTTCATAACGCCTTCTTTCTTTCTTTTTAAACTAGATGGCCTGATATAGTAAATGATGTATTGTCAGTTATTTTAACTTTTACAATTTGCCCTATTAATTTTTTATCTGCTTCAACATGAACAAGTTTAAATGTATCAGTTCTTCCAGTAAGAACATTTTTATTATTTTTACTTTCAGATTCTAATAAAACATCAACTACTTTTCCTACATATTCTTTATTTTTTTCATTAAATACTGGATACAAAGTATCAAGCAACCTATCAAACCTATCTTGAACTATTTTTTCATCTATTGGTTCTAATTTTGCAGCTCTTGTTTTAGGTCTAGGTGAATATTTAAAAGTAAAAGCTGTGTCAAAGCCTACCTTTCTACAAACATCCAAAGTCTCTTGGAAATCTTCTTCTGTTTCTGTAGGATATCCTACAATAATATCCGTAGAAATAGCAATTCCCGGAATTTCTTCTCTTAGTTTTCTAGCTTTTTCTAAATATTGTTCTTTATTATATTTTCTATTCATATCTTTAAGAACTTTATCTGAGCCAGATTGCATTGGTAGATGAAAATAATTGCAAATATTATCATTTTCTTTAATTACCCTAATCAAATCATCAGATAGATCTTTTGGGTGACTCGTTGTAAATCTTAATCTTTCAAGCCCTTCAACCTTAGCACATTTTTCTAAAAGTTCTGGAAATGTAACATTAAAGTCAGATTTATTTCCATAAGAATTTACATTTTGACCTAGAAGAGTAATCTCTTTATAGCCATTTTTTACTAAATTCTCAATCTCTTCAATTATATGAGATGGTCTTCTACTTTCTTCTCTTCCTCTTGATTGAGGTACTATACAATATGAACAAAAATTATCACAACCTCTCATGATATTCACGTAGGCTTGGAAATTATTTTTACTATTATAGTTTACATAATCTTCTTTTACATTATCTTCTGATACATCAATAACTCTCTCTCCTGTCTCTAAATACCTAAATAATAAATCAGGTAAGGAATTAATATTTTTTGTACCAAAAATAATATCGACTTCTTTATGTTTTTTTTCAATAACTTCTCTTGCTACACTTGTTTGCATCATGCAACCTGAAACTGCAATTATTTTATCAGGATTTTCTTCTTTTAATTTTTTTAAACTGCTAACTTGTCCATATAATTTCAATTCTGCATTCTCTCTTACAAGGCAAGTATTAAATAAAATAAAATCAGCTTCATTTCTATCGTCTGTCAGTGTATAACCTAAATCTTCTAAAATATAAGATATTCTTTCAGAATCATGTTCGTTCATCTGGCAACCAAAAGTTGTTATATTATATTTTTTACCTTTAAAATAATCCTTATATTTTGTATTATTTTTTAATTGCATATATCTCCTTAAAATCAAAAAAGAGATGATTTTAACCACCTCTTTTTGTAAAATTGTAATTTATCAAATATTATTCTTCAGTAGAATCTTCGTCTTCTATTTCAATACCTGATAATACTTCTTCTATAGCAAATCCAATGTTATTATTTAAATCATTATCACCAAATTCATTATTTGATTCTTTCTTTTCAGCTCTTCTTTTAGCTTTTGCATTAGATCTGTTTTTGTTTTCTTCGCTATTTCTTCTTGGTTTTCTTTCAGTTCTTTCTGGTGCTTCTTTTAAAGCTTTAATAGAAAGACCGATTTTTTCTTCTTCTGGGTCAATGCTTAAAATCTTAACTTCTACTTCATAACCAATGTTTAATTCATCTGATGGTTTTTCAACATGATCCCAAGAAATTTCAGAAACGTGGATTAATCCTTCAACTCCTTCGCTTACTTCAACGAAAGCTCCAAAGTCTAATAAATTAACAACTTTTCCTGTAATAACATCTCCAACTTCATGACTACCAACAAATTCAGCAAATGGTTTTTCTAAAAGTTGTTTTCTTCCTAAAGAAATTCTATTTTTTTCTTTGTTAAGTTTTAAAATTTTAACTTCAATACCGTCACCAATATTCAATACATCCTTTGGATGCTCTACTCTAGTCCAAGCAATATCAGAAACGTGAAGTAATCCATCAAGACCTCCTATTTCTACGAATGCACCAAAGTCTGTAAGTCTTGCAACTTTTCCAGTAATTACTTGACCTTCTTCTAGTTCATCCCATTGTTCATCAAGTTTTTCTTCAACTATATCTTTTCTTGATAAAACAAGACGATTTTTTCTTTCGTCTATAGAAATTATTTTAAGATCCCAATGTTCACCAACAAATTTTTTGAAGTTTTTAACAAAGTATGGTGCAATTTGACTTGCTGGAACAAAGCCATTGATTCCCATAACTCTAGCTGTTAAACCACCTTTATTTGATCCAGTAATATCACCTTCAACAGTTTGGTCATTTTCAAAAGCTTCTTTTAGGTTTTTCCAATTTTTCATTCCTTCTACTCTTCTTGTAGATAATGAAACATTTCCTTCTCCATCGTCAAGTTTGATTACATATACTTCAACTTCTTGACCTACTTCAAAATGTTCTTTTGGATTTTCTCTTTGTTCTTCAGACATTTCATCAAGTTTTACAATTCCGTCAGCACGATATTGAATGTCTACAAAAACCTCATCATCTTTCACATCAATAATTGTTCCATTTACAACATCTCTAGGATATATTTTTTTCATACTATCTTCAATGCTGTTCATTAATTCTTCGTTTGTTAAATCATCCATCCTATTAACTACCTCCTCGATAACCTTATCTGGTGTGGACGCACCAGCGATTACCCCTATTATATTAAAATTTGAGAGCTTTTGCAAAGGTAGATCTTTAACAGTTTCTATTCTTTTAACATTTTTACAATACTTTTGTGCTATTTGATAAAGCTTATTTGTATTTGAACTATTAAAACCACCAACAACAATCATACAATCAACTTCTTTAGAAAGACTTTTACATGCTTCTTGTCTTAATCTAGTTGCATTGCAGATTGTATTTTCTACTATTACATCATCATTCGTCTTCTCTAACTCATGAGCAATATTCTCAAAAAAATCAATTCTGTTTGTTGTTTGACTTACAACATATAGTTTTGACATATTTGTAATATTTTTTGCTTCAGTCTCATCTTTTATTATTATACCATCATTTACATAAGATGCCATAGCTTTTATTTCAGGATGATTTTTATCCCCAATAATTACTACCTTATATCCTTCATTTTCTTTTTCTTTTATTTTTTTATAAATATTTAAAAGAACAGGACAAGTTGCATCTATTACATCATTTAAATTTTTTCTTATATTTTCTTTTAATTCTTCCCTAATACCATGGCTTCTAATTACGATTTGTGAATTATTTAGATTTAATGCTTCATCTTCGTCTATTACGCCAACCCCTTCTTCTTCAAGCATTTGAACTTGAGTAGGATTATGGACTAAGGGTCCTAGGGTATAAGTTTTTTTATTATTTTCACTTGCTTTATTTGCAAGATTAACACTTCTTCTAACTCCATTACAAAATCCAGAATTTTTTGCTACAATTACTTTCATCTTAAACCTTTCTTAGAAATTTATGATTTTCATACATCTTCTCATATGTTTCATCCATTATTTTTTCCATTGCATCTTTTGATTTATATTCTTTAAAATTTTCAATTTCAACAAGATTTTTTATATATAAATCGGTTTTAGAAAATGGTTTATAAGAAGAGATAATTTCTATTGTTAGTATATCTGTTTTTGATTTAAGTGCAATATATCCTGCCCCATCTTTTATATTTTCTCTTTTTATTTCTTTTACTCTAGTTCCTTCAGGAAATATTCCCAAAATTTTTCCTTCTTTTATTAATTTTATGGAATCTCTTAAAACACTTAAATCTTTTCCATCTCTTTGGGCAGG
>URRX01000123.1 GCA_900550345.1 uncultured Anaerococcus sp.
TTGAATTTTCTATAGATTTTTTCCCAGTATTGTTATACAAGACTATAGATCTAAGAGCTTGAGCAACAAAACACAATATTAATATCTCTATTAAATAATTTATTAATGAAGAAAGATATGAAGAGTTTAACAAAGATAAACCCTTCATACCTTCAAATACAGACCTAACTATTAAAGCAATGAAGAGAATATATGATTTTTTTATTTTTTTTACACTTTCAGAAAATGCATATTTTGAAATTTCTAAAAAATCTATAATTCTTTCTTTCATTACATTTGTTCCACTGTCTTAATTCCTAATATTCCTAAACCATTTTTAATTACTATAGATGTAGCCTTAGTTAGGGCAAGTCTTTCTTCTTTTACTTTTTCATCATCTACTAATATTTGTGTAGAGTTGTAGAATTTATTGAATTTTTGTGCAATTTCCATTACTTTTCTAGCAACTACTGCTGGTTCAAGTCTATCTTTAGCTAATATAATTGCATCTTGGAAACTTTCTAATGCTTTGATTAAGCTATATTCTTCTTCTGAATTTAATTTTTCAAAGTTAATATTTCCAAATTCTTCTTTTCCAGCTTTTCTTAAAACAGATTTTGCTCTTGCATATGTGTAATGTACATATGGACCTGTTTCACCTTCAAAGTTTAATAATTCATCCCAATCAAATACATAATCTTTGATTCTTGAGTTATATAATTCTTGGAACTTAACGGCACCAATACCTACAATCTTTGCAGCTTCTTCTAAATCTTCTATTTGGTTATCTCTATCTTTCATGATTGAGTATGTTTTTTCTATTGTTTTATTTAAAACATCTTCTAAGAATACTACATGACCTCTTCTCGTTGAAAGAACTTGATCTTTTAGTGAAACCATACCAAATTGTACATGTAGGATTTCTTCACTTACATCTTCATGTCCCATTAAATATAATATTTTCTTTAATTGTTCAAAGTGTAATTTTTGTTGACTTCCTACAACATAAATATTTTTATCTAGACCGTATGTTCTATGTCTATAAAGTGCTGTTGCAACGTCTCTTGTAATATAAGCTGAAGAACCATTTGATTTAATTAGCATTGATGGTGGTAAATTAAATTCACTCAAATCTACTATATAAGCTCCATCAGATTCTACTAAAAGATTTTTTTCTTTTAATTCATCAAGTGCAGCTGGCATCCATTTTGAATGGTAACTTTCTCCATGATAATTGTCGTATTTTATATCAAGCATTCCATAAACTCTATCAAATTCTCTTAGTGATAGATCTTTGAACCATTGCCATAATTCAACTGCTTCTTCTTCGCCATCTTCAAGATTTTTGAATTCTTGTCTAGCTTTTTCTTGATATTCTTCGTTATCTTCTTCTTCTTTTGTATATCTTACATATAAATTTAAAAGTTCATTGATAGGATCTTTATCAATAGCTTCTTTGTCTCCCCAAAGTTTATAAGCAGCTATCATAACACCAAATTGTGTACCATAATCTCCAATATAATTAGAAGCAGTAACATTATAACCTAAGTATTCATAAATATTTCTAATTACGTCTCCAATAACTGTTGATCTAATATGTCCAATATGGAAAGGCTTGGCAATATTTACAGATGAAAACTCAACAAGTTCGTTAATTCCCTTACCCATATCACTTTTTCCATAGTCATCTTCTTTTTCTAAAACTTCATTGATAACTTCGTTTGTAACTTTTTGTTTATCTAGAAAGAAGTTTACATAGGCATTTTCATTTTCTATTTTTTCTACGCCTTCAATTTCTAAACTTTTTGCAATTTCTTCAGCAATAAGTTTAGGATTTTTTCTCATAGTTCTTGCCAAAGTGAAACAAGGAAAAGCAAAATCTCCCATATTATCTTGTGGTGGAATTTCAATTAAATTATAAATTTCTTGGTAATCCAAACCTAGTTCTTTTTCTTCAAGCTTTTTCGCTATTACTTCTTTTAAATCTTTCATATTTCCTCCAAAAATCATTTGAATTTCACAATTGTAACTCCATATCCACCTTCTTTTTCATTTCCAGGCCTAAAGGAGTCGATCATTTTATTATTTTTTAAATAATCGTTTATACCATTTCTCAAAGCACCAGTTCCCTTGCCGTGAATAATTTTGGCTTGATCAAGTCCTGATAGCATAGCATCATCCAGGTATTTATCAAAATTTCTCAAAGCCTCATCATATCTTTGTCCTCTCAAATCAAGAGTTGGTGAAATGTGCATGGCTTTTTTCGCCTTATAAATTCTATTTGTATTTTCCTTGGTCTTATTTTTTGATTTGACTTTGGTAACATTTTTAATATTAGAATCCATTTTTAAAATACCCATTTGTACTTTTATATTACCCTTTTCGTCAGGATTTTCAATAACTAGAGCCTTTTCATTTAATCCTTCAATAATTACATTGTCTCCAACTTTTAAATTTTGTGGAGCATTTTTGCTTCTTTTTTCTTTAATAATATTTTCATCTTTTTCAATTTTTGATGATTTATACTTATTTCTAATATCATTTAAAGACCTATCTATGTCTGAAATATTTGCGTTTTTGGATTTTTTTGCTATTTTTAACATTTCTTGACTAGATTTATTAGCATCTTCTAATATCTTATTTGCCTTATCTTCAGCTTTTTTTATTATTTCTTTTTCTTCTTTTTTTATTTTTTCAGAAAGGGAAAGAAGATCATTTCTTGCTTTTTTTATTTTTTTCTTATAATCTTCAATTTCTTGGTTTTTTATTTCCATTTCTTTTTTATTTTGATCAAGTTCTTCTAAAATTGTATTAAAGTTTTTATTATCTTCAGAAAGAATTGATTTGGCATTTGCTAAAATTTCTTTATTTAAACCTAATCTTTTCGAAATTTCAAAAGCATTGGATTTACCTGGAGTACCTATAATTAATTTATATGTTGGTGATAAGCTATCAAGATCAAATTCTACACTTGCATTCATAACCCCGTTTTTTTCCAAGGCGTAATATTTTAGCTCTGAATAATGAGTTGTTGCAAAAGTCATTGTGTTTTTATTTTTCAAAAATTCTAATATTGAAATAGCAAGAGCTGCTCCTTCTGTTGGATCTGTACCACTTCCGACCTCATCTAATAAAACTAGAGAATTTTCAGTAATATTTTCTGTAATTTTTACAATATTTGTAAGGGAAGCTGAAAATGTTGAAAGACTCATTTCTATTGATTGGGTATCTCCAATATCTAAAAATATATCGTCAAAAACATTTACCAAACTATCTTCATCGCAAGGAATATAAAAACCAGATTGAGCCATTAAAGAAATTAATCCAACTGTTTTCAAAGAAACAGTCTTTCCTCCTGTATTTGGCCCAGTAATTATTAAAGTATTATATCCATCACCAATTTTTACATTTATCGGAACAACATTTCCTTTCAATAGAGGATGACGAGCATTTTTCAAATTAATTATTTTTTTATCGGTAAGTTTTGGCATAGTATATTCATGTGCCAAAAAATATTTTACTTTCGCTTGTAAAAAATCTATTCTTTGAATTAATTTTTGATTTTCTAAAATTTCTTGATCAAAGCCTTCAACAAATCTTGAAAGTCTATCTAAAATCCTTCTAATCTCGTCACTTTCTTCTATTTGTAAATTTGATAAATCATTATTTAATTCAACAATTGCACCAGGTTCTATAAATAAAGTATTTCCTGATTGAGATCTATCATGAATTATTCCATTTAAAACCGCTTTTTTATTTGTTTTTACTGGAAGTACGTATCTTCCATCTCTAATTGAAACCACCTTATCTTGAAGTGAGTCATCAAATTTTGATGAAGAAATATAAAATGATAATCTATTTTTAATTTCTTCTTCTTTTTTTCCCATTTTCTTTCTAATAGACCTTAAATTTGCTGATGCATTATCAGCTATTTCATCTTCTGAAATTATAGACCTTTCTATCTCATCTTTTATAAAATCATTAGTAAAAATTCTATCAAATAAATCTTTTAT
>URRX01000124.1 GCA_900550345.1 uncultured Anaerococcus sp.
ATATTTTTAATTAAAATTATTTTTTAAAAATTTATTTGAATTTAAATATTTTTAAAAATATAAGAAAAAAGCCTAGCTTTAACTAGACTTTTTACTCAATATTTTCTAATAATTCAGTTAAAATATATCCTTCATATTCTCCGTAAGAAACTTTTGACCATTCTCCACTAATTTCTGTCCTTTGTATTTCTACTCCAGGTTGAACAGTTGCTACAATTTCTGATTCTGTATCCATATCTCTTCTTATATTTGAAATATCTTTTACAGTAAATGTTCCTTGAGCATTTTCTTGATTGTTTTCTTCTTTTGGATTTTGTTCATTTTCATTTTTATCATTAGAATTATTTTTTTCATTTTCAACCTTTTCCAATGACCCTTTTTTAGTATCAGAAGGTGTGTTTTCTTTTTCAGTTTCATTATTTTTTTTATCTTTATAATTTACACTTGCTGATATTGGATTTGATTTTTTATTTTCATCAGGGTGTCTTTGGGATACATATTCATCTTTTTTGCATGCTGAAAGTGTCAAAGACAAGGCTAATATTAATAAAATTTTCTTTTTCATTTTTTCTCCTTAATTATCTGTGGTAATTATGCCAGATATTTCGCAATCCACATTTTCAAGTTTTCTAATTGATGAATTAAGTCTTTTTTTCCTAAAATCTTTTTTATTAGCTAAGACAATTACAAAATCTGAAAGACTTGGATAAAAATTTGCATCATCGTAATTTTCGTTATTTGATGTATCTAGAAATATATAATCATATTTTTCTTTTAATGAAGTAAATATGCTTTCTATTCTGTCATAATTCATAATGCTATGAACGTCATCTCTTTTGTTTGGAGCAAGAATTAAATCTAGATTTTTTTGAAAATGATCTTTAACTATAAAGTTTTCATATGGTTTTTCTTTTTCTAAAATATCAAAAAATCCTCTATCAAAATCAATATCGCAAAGCTCTCCAAGTTCTGGATTTCTAGAATCAGCCTCAACTATTATTACTTTGTAATCATCTTTTGATAAACTTCTTGCAAGATTTAAAATTAGAGATGTTTTATTAATTTTCTCACTTGATGAGACAAATTGAACCAATGAATTTTTCTTTGTAATTTTCAAAAAATTTTTCTTTAAAATTTCAAAAGATTTAATTATTTCGTCATTTTTTTTATTAAACATCTAAATCACCATCATTATATTTTGGAATATCTGCTATTATTGTATAATCTTTGTTATTTTCTTTATTTTCATAAATTTCAAAATCTTCGTCATCTTCATTAACGGTATCTACATATTTAAAAGATTGGTCATAGTCAACTTTTTCTTCTTGAATTTCATCTTCTTCATTATTATAATCTTCTACTTCATCATCTGCTTCGTATTCTTTGACGTATGAATCTTCAAAATTTTCTTCATTTATAACATCATCATATGAGTCTTCTTCGTAATCATAATTATCTGTATCATTATCTTCAAAAACTACTTTTCTAACAACTCTTTGATCAACGTTATCTTCATTTTCATCAATTCTAGAATTTCTAATAAATAATAAAAGAGATCCAAAAATAAAATATGTTAAAAATCCTGCAAGTCCCATTTTTAATACATATTTGTTGGTTGTTTTAACTAAACTTGCATTAGGATAAGCATGATCAATTATAAATGAATCTGCCTTATACAATTCATTAATTACAGAAACTGTTATTTCTGCATATTCATCAGCTATATCTTCTGCCCTAAGTTTTACAGAATCTTCTACATTTATATTTAAAATGTGAGTGTTTGGTATAGCTTGAATTTGTACTTTTTTATCTAAATCTGCTTCATTTATATCTAGTTTTAAATTTTCTATTACTCTTTTTTTGATTGCATTAGAATTTACTGTCTCTGCATAAGTATAGGTAGTCTTATCTTGATCTTTTATTTTTTCATTTGATGTTGTAAGTATTTTTGCTTGAGCCTTGTATGTTTTTAATCCAAAGCGATCAGACAAAAAATAAAATCCAATCCCAAGTATAAGCCCAAAAATTAAAGACTTTTGTATAACGACAAATATCGATTCTTTCTTTTTCATCCTAACCTCCAAAATATTTTGCCCCTTCTAGCATTTTCTTTCTCGCCGTCTTTTTATCAATTTTTTCCATGAATTTTTCATGATTTTTCAAAAAATATTCTATATATAGCCTGTAAAGTTTTGGAAAAAGTGCCCTTGCAAGTTGACCCTTATCAAAAAACATTTTTTCATCATAACCTGTAAACCAGGTTGAATCATCATTATAAACTTTTGCTATAAGCTTTGTTGAAGTTCTAAATTTCAACTTATTTTTAAAAGCATCTCTTATAAATAATGAATCTTCTCCAGATCCATTTTCCGTTCCAGCTCCAAAATAAGTTGAAAATGACATATTAAATTTTTGAATCCTTTCTCTTTTAAATACAAAATGAACTGATCCATATTTTAAGGAATTAAAAAATTTCAATTCCCCATCATTTTTAACCTTAACAATTTCCTTATTGTCTTGGTAAATTATTGTTTTCATTATCAAAAAATCTGTATCAGGATTGTTTTTAAATTCACTTTCAATCTTCTCAACATAATCATCTTCAAAAACTTCATCATCATCGCACAAAACAATTACATCAGCTTTTGAATTTAAAAGTCCAATATTTCTACTTCTTCCAAGACCTCGAGTCTTTGTCGAAATCATTCTAATTTTATTATCATTATCATAAATTTCTTCATAAGATTCATGATCAGTTTGATTAATAATAAGACAATCTGACTTTATATTTAATTTTTTGTAAAAATCTATAGATTTTTGACCCATAGTTGAAACTATTACTTCTATTTTCATATTATCTTGTTGACTCCGCTTTTTCCCAAGTTGCTTTTGATTTTCCACTTATTTCATTATAAGCTCCCTTAATTTGAGCAAGCATCATAAGACTATAATATAAAGGAAAATATAAGATTTTTGATTTTGATTTTGTTAAATGACCAAGAAGAGCCAAAATATAAAACAAAATTTGTCCTATCATTGTTATTTGATAGAAAATTCCACTTTTTATTAAAAATATATTTGCGACAAATATTAGAATATGGAAAAATGCTTGCAAAAATCTTAAAGTTTTGTGATTAAAATGGAAAAACGAAAACCAACCATATTTAAATACATTTAATCTTTTTAAATTTGTAAAAATATTGGTAAGGATTCTTCTTTGCATCCTTACTTTTCTTTTAAATTCATCTTTTGTTGTTGCTCCTGCTTTTTCTACAGCAATCGCGTCTTTATTAAACAAGGCTCTTTTTTTATTTAATCCTGCATAAAGTGGCATTTCATAATCATGAGATGAAACTAAATTATAATGTCTATAATCTTTTTTTCTACAAGCATAAATAGCACCATTTCCTGCCGCTATGGTAGAAATTTTTGATTCAATTTCACGCATCCTAAGTTCTAAATCCCAATAAGTGTTTTCTGCAACTACCGATGATATTTGATCATCTTTTTTATAAATTAAAGACCCACAAACATATTCAACATCATCAGATGTGAAAAATGAAACTAATTCTTTTATTGCATCTTCTTTAAACATGGAATTTGCATCAGAAAATACAATAATTTCTCCTCTCGCTACATCTACTGCCTCATCTTGAGCGTTAGTTTTTCCAAAATGATCTTTAGCAGTATTAATTTTTATATCAAATTCTGGGTGATTTTTTATAAATTTCTCGCAAATTTCAACAGTCCTATCATCAGAACAATCATTTGCAATTATAATTTCCAAATTTTCATAATCTGATTTGATTATATTTTCAAGTTTTTTCTCAATAACTTTTTCTTCATTATAAGCAGATATTACCATAGATACCTTTGGCTTATAAGAATAATCTTTTTTATTTTCTTTTTTTAAAATTTTATCTAAAATAATTAAAGTTAAAGGATAGCCTATCATTGCATAAAAAAGTGCAAAGGCTGAAATCCAAAACAA
>URRX01000125.1 GCA_900550345.1 uncultured Anaerococcus sp.
TTTTTCAACTAAACAATTAAAAATTCTCACAAGTTTATCTCTATCACTTATGTTAGTCTTTATTGTAACTGGTATTATATTATTTAATTGATCTTCATTTAAATTTTTTATTAGTAATACGTCAGCCATATTTATCTCTCCCTATATAAAATTACCCAAAGAAAGATAAAAATAACATTTATTTTAAAAACTATAGGCAAAATAATCAAACCCTCACGCAAAGAATATCATACGAAAAAAATTGATTTTATTTCAAATTTGAAAATTCGTTTAAAATCGCACTGTTTGAGCGTAAGCGAGTTTGCGATTTTAGAATTTTAAAATTTAGAAATCAACAATTTTTGTAGTCTGATATTCGTGCATGAGGGGTTGTTTACATTTCGAAAATTAACATTTATTTTAATTTTTTCTTCTCTTCCATCTCCCTAAAAGAAAAAACACAACCACAATAATCTTGCCTATACAAATTATATTTTTTGGACAAGTCTATTGAATCCTTGTATCCATTTTTCTTTTTAAAATCAGAATACAAATATTTTATCCCATATTTTTCTTCCAAATTTTTACCTATCTCATTTAGCCAAGCCGAATTTTTGTAAGGAGAAATTGAAAGGGTTGTTGTAAAATAATCATAAGAATTTTCTTTTGCATAAATAGCAGACTTTTCAAGCCTTAATTCATAACACCTATAACAAGAATCTCCTCCCTCATGGTCATTTTTTCTATTATTTACATAATCATAAAAATCATTTGGATTATTTTCAGGAAAAATCACTCTAGAATCAAGATTCATATCAGAAACTAACTCTCTTACAGTCTCCACTCTTTTTTCAAGCTCATTTGCAGGATATATATTTGGATTATAATAAAAAATATCTATATCAAAATATTCTCTCAAACGACTTAAAACACTAGAAGAACAAGGTGCACAACAAACTTGTAGTAAAAGTTTTGGCTTTTTATCTTCTTTTTCAATATTTTTTATAATCTCTTCCATTTTTAAATTATAATTAATTTTCACTATAAATCACCTCAAATAAATAAGTGTATAAACAAATAAATAAAACCAGAACCTATCATTAAAATTATAGGATCAATTTTACTTTTCCTAATAGCAATAAGCATAAGAATAAATAAAATCACCATAGAAAAATCTATATTTTCCATAGAAATTTCATTTATATCGAAAAAAGCAGTCTTCAAAATATCAATTCCTGCAGCCAAAATCATAGACACAACAGCAGGCCTTAAAAATCCCAAAACACTTTGCATGGTGTCAAGATTTTTATATTTACTATAAAAATAAGATATTGTACCAACTATAATAAAAGAAGGCGTTATACAACCAAGACTTGCAACAATAGCTCCCCAAATCCCAAAAACTCTCATCCCAACAAATGATGCAGAATTAATAGCAATTGGTCCTGGAGTCATTTGACTAATAGTAATTAGATTATTAAACTCAGAAATTCCAAGCCAAGAATTTGCATTTACAACTTCTTCTTGAATCAAAGGAAGGGCAGCGTAGCCTCCTCCAAAAGAAAATAGTCCCACCTTAAAAAAACTTATAAATAAATCAAGAAGCATGATTACCTCCAACAAAAGAACTAATAATTCCAAAAACAATTAAGGCTAAAATTATATATATAATATTTACATGCAAAAAAACATTTAGAATAAATGATATGATAAAAATTCCATAAATCAAATATCCCTTGTGAAAAATAACTTCCTTAGCCATATCTATAACAACATTTATAATTAAAGCTCCAACGCCAGCCTGCATCCCTTTTAGAATTAATCCAATATACTTATTAGAAATAAAAGCATCATAAAAATAAGAAATTACAGAAATAAATACAAGAGGAGGAATAACAGTCCCCAAAGTAGCAACTAAAGCTCCCAAAAATCCAAATATTTTATATCCAACAGAAATAGATGCATTAATAGCAACAGCCCCAGGAGAAGATTGGGCGATGGCCGTCATATCAAGCATCTCTTCCTTACTAATCCATCCCAATTTTTTTACAAAAGTAGTGTCCATCAAAGATAAAATTACATAACCACCACCAAAAGTAAAGGCTGATAAGTAAAGTGTATGCAAAAATAACTTAAATAATTTTTTAAAATCCATACTAAATCCTTTCTTCTTACATTTTACTATTTTTTTCTTAAATAGTTATGAGAGAAGTTACTTTTATATATAAAAAACAAGGAAAAATCCTTGCTTTCTTATATTGGTGAAATCGCTAAGTTATTTACCATTTCTCTATAAAATTCATTCTCCCTTAATAAGTCTTTATGACTTCCTTTTGAAATAATCTTTCCCCCATCCATAAAATATATTAAGTCACTATCAACAATAGAGCTAAGTCTGTGAGCTATAGTTATTGTGGTAATTTTATCTGAAATCTCCTTAAATAAATCACTAATCTTTTTTTCAGTTATACTATCTAGATGGCTTGTAGCCTCATCCAATATTAATATTTCTGGCTTTTTTAATAACGCTCTACAAATTGCAAGTCTTTGTTTTTGACCTTCTGATAAATTCGAGGCATCCTCTTCAATGATCGTATCAAGACCATTGGGTAGTTTTTCTAAAAAATCTTCTAAACCTACAATTTTAAGATAATCTTTTTTAAGATAATCTTTAATTTTTTTATCATCAATATATATATATTTCCAAGTAATAGATTCTCTCTAATTGTCGCTTTAAAAAAGAAGATAGATTGAGAAATATAAACTATTTTAGATCTTAACCAACTTTTACTTATTTTTTCAATAGGATATCCGTTTATATTTATTATCCCTTCATCTACTTTGTAATAATCCATCAATAACTTGACTAAAGTAGTTTTACCACAACCACTAGGTCCAACTAAAGCTATTTTATCACCTTTACTTATGTTTAATGAAATATCTTCTAAAACTCTATCCCTATAACCATATGAAAAATTCAAGTCTTTTACTTCAATAGTTTTTATTTCATCAGATGGTACAATTCCATCAAGATTTTCTTTCGGACTTATATCTATTTCATAAAGCCTATCTAAGGCCGCCATACTAGATTGAAGTTGAAGTTGTAATTTTAAAACTTCAAATGTTGGTGAAATAAAATATCCTAATAGGGTGTAAAAAGATAATAAACTACCTATACTTAAACTTCCCTTCATTGTCAAAAAAGTTCCCACACCAAGTATTATCATAGAGCCTGAATTATTTACAATACCAATGTATAAAATAAGTTTATTTTCTAAATTTCTTTGATCTAATACCTTATTTATGGTCTTATTAAACTGACTTTCTGTATATTCATTAATATAGTCTTCTGACCTTTGACCCTTTATGGTTTCTATTCCTTTTAATGATTCAACATATATAGATTTTAGCTTTCCTTCCTCCTTTTTGTAATCATTAAAAGTCTTTCTTAAAGGCTTTACAAACAATAAGCTTATAAGCATTGATAGTATAAATATAATAAGAGCTATACAAAATAAAGTCTTTGATAAAATAAATAAGGCTATTCCACTCACAATACCAAATATCAAATCAACTATAAGTGATGATGATGTATTAGATAACAGATTGCTAATACTTTGACTATCATCCAAACGCTGAATTAGATCTCCTGACTGATATTTAGTAAAAAAAGATAGAGGTAAATGAACAATTTTATTTATATTTTCCAATACAACAGATTGACTTATATTTTTTTCAAATATATTTATAGAATTTAGACGTACATATCGGACTATTATTTGTATAATTGTTATGAATAAAAAAGATAATACCACATAGGCTAATCTTTTTTCATTGCTTTGAGGTATAATTTCATCAAATAAAAATCTGAAGAAAAATGAACTCACAATCCCCAACAAGGAGTAAATTAAAGAATTTAAAAAT
>URRX01000126.1 GCA_900550345.1 uncultured Anaerococcus sp.
TTCCTATAAAAGGAGTAAATAAGAAAAATATTCCTCCAAGTATAAAAAAATATCCTGCAAGTCTGTGAGTTTTATTCCGATTTTCGTCACTATTTAAAGTCCAAGGAAGTTTTATTCCTACTGTATAATTTCTTTTTGTCTTTGGTAAATAATTTCCAATTAATATTAAAAGAAAACCTACGAATATAGAAATTATTACCATAACATTAATCTCTTTTCCAAGACCATAGAAAATGCTAATTATAAAAGTTATGAGCATAACTAAAGGAATAGTTGCTTTTCCGATTGTTATTACAAAATTATTTTTGTCTTTGTTTTTTGGGTCGTTATCAAGCATAAAGCAAGAAAAAATATTTAAAAAAATCAAAATCAAGGGAGTCGTTATTAGGGCTGTAAATTTACTAGAATATCCATCAATTTTGTTATTAAATCCCCAATGGGTAGGCAAAGTTTCTGGCATTTTTTTATAAAACAATAAATTTACAAGGGCAAACAACAAAATAGAAAAAATTACAGATATTATACTTTCTTTTTTAAATTTTATTTTATTTTTCATTTTCTACTCCTTTAAATTTCACAAACCAAGTCATTATTTCCTCAAAAATACTTGTGTTTAATTCATAATAAATAAAATTTTTCTTTTTTGTTTCATAAATTAAATCTTCATTTTTTAAAAGTTTTAAATGGTGGGAGATGGTTGCCTTTGATAAGTCAAAATTTTCAGCAATTTCTCCTGCGTTCATAGATCCTTTTTTTCTCAATAAATTTAATATTTCAATCCTAACAGGATCTGATAAGGCTTTAAAAGTATCGGAAAACAAAATATCACAACCTTTCAATCTATTTTGATAATTATCTAAATAGTTATTTATATTATAGGATTTAAAATAAAAAAAGTCAAATCTATTTTGAAAAATATCTAAATAGATTTGACTTAAATTATTTTTAAATTTTATTCACTTTGCAAAGCCTCAACTGGGTCTTTTTTGGCTGCTATTGATGATGGAATAATTCCAGCAAGTAAGGTTAATAATACTGAAATTATTACAAGAATTATACCAGCTTTTATAGGAAGTGATGACTTAATGTAGGAAATATTTGTTACATTTTGGATTATTTTACTAATTGGAATATTTAAAAGGCTTGTTACAATAACTCCAAGAAGTCCTGATAATAATCCTTCCATGAAAGTTTCTGACAAGAAAACTTTTCTAATATCTTTTTTGCTTGCACCAATTGATCTTAAAATCCCTATCTCTTTTGTTCTTTCTAAAACGGAAATATAGGTTATTATTCCAATCATTATTGATGAAACTATGAGAGAAATCCCAACAAAGGCAATAAGAACATATGAAATTGCATTTATTATTGTTCTAATTGATGAGGTTAAAAGCCCTACAAAGTCTGTGTAGTGAATTTTATCTTTTTCTTTTTTATTTTTGTTAAAATCATCAATTATGTTTTTTACCTTATCCCTGTTTTCAAAATTTTCCACATAAATTTTTATTTCAGATGGAGCATTTTTGGAAACATAACCAAAATTTTCTAGGTTATTTTTGTAGGAATTTGATGAAAGCTCTTCATCATATAATTTATCCAAGACCTTATCTTCTGGATCTTTTAGGAAAAGTCCAATTATATCCATATTTTGTCCTTGTTTTTGACTTGGATTATTCGTAGAAGATATTGATGCTTTTTTGATATTTTCCTTTAATTTATCAGAATTTGCAAGTAAGAATGATTGGGCCTTTAATTTTTGGTCAGGGTCTAGATTTTCTAGATAAGATTTACTTGCTTTTCTTTTCTCATCCTCATTTTTTGCCTTAAAGGCAATATTATTTAAAATATTTATTTCTTTATTATTTTCTTGATCTTTTACAATTTGAGATTTTCCAGCTCTTTTAATCATTTGGTCAGTAAATTTTGTTGTAAAGCCAAGAGGGGCAGTATTTGTTTGATTTGTTTCGCTATCTTTTTTAGCCCTGGCAATTCCAACTATTTTTAATTTGTAGGCATTTTCAATTGCCTTTTTCTTTTCATTTTCATCATCTTCTATATTTTTGTACTTATTATTTTCTTTTTTATAAAAATCTGCAGGAATTAAGGCCTTAAATTCATGATCTAATAGGTCTTTAGTTTTTATTTTTTGATCATCAAGTTTGATTTTTTCTCCATCTTTCATTTTATTTAAGATGTTTTTGTAGTCTTTTTTTGGTAAAATTCCAAGCTCATACAAACTTTCCCTATCAATAGAATTATTCTTATCTGTAAATAAGACCAATTCGTTGGCATTTTCTGGCCATTTTCCACCTATTAAATCATATTCTTCTTTTACAATATTTGAAATTGATCCATCCTTGTTAGAAATTATTTGCCTAAAATTTTTGTGTTCACTTGATCCCATATTAAAAATTGTAGGGCTATTTGATGAAAACATTTCATTCTCGTCATCTTTAAAATCGGATCCGTCTGTATTTATAAGATTTCCATCCTCATCCTTGCCATATATTTGTAAATTTAAGTTATAAATATAATTTGTTGAGTGTTTTCCAATTGTCTTACTTAAATTTTTCTTATCAAGATAGGACTTAAATGGAGATAGGTTATTTTCTGAAATTGATGATGTTAGGGTTGATTTTCTTTTTAAAATATCATTATTTGCTAAAATATTTTTATCATCTTTTTTGTGATTTTCATTATCAGAAGGATATCTCATAAAATTATCCCCAAGATTTAGGCTTTCTTCCTTTATTTCTATGGGGTAAGATTTTAATGTTTTTCTTTGACTTTCCTTTATAAAATCATCGACCCCATTTGATAGGGATAAAATTAAAGCAATTCCAATAATTCCGATTGATCCTGCAAAAGCTGTAAGAATTGTCCTAGCTTTTTTTGTCAAAAGATTGTTAAAAGAAAGTTTTAGGGCAGTTGGAAGAGAAAGGGATAATTTTTTGGTTTTAAATTCATCCTTTGTTTTTTCTTCCTCATATGGATTTGAATCCGATAAAATTTTCCCGTCTTTTAATCTTACAATCCTTGTTGAATATTTTTCCGCCAATTCTGGATTATGGGTTACCATAATTACAAGTCTATCTTTGGCAACTTCTGTCAATAAATCCATAATTTCTTTTGAAGTTTCTGTATCTAGGGCTCCTGTTGGCTCATCGGCAAGAATTATTTCTGGATTATTTACAAGAGCTCGGGCAATGGCAACTCTTTGCATTTGTCCACCTGACAATTGGGAAGGTTTTTTGTAGATATGATCAGATAAGCCTACTTTTTCTAAGGCTTTTTTTGCCAAATCTTCCCTTAATTCTTTTTTTTCACCAGAAAGGGTCAAGGCGAGTTCTACATTTTTTAAAATATTTTGATGGCCAATAAGATTATAAGATTGAAAAACAAAGCCAACAGACCTATTTCTATAATAATCCCAATCTCTATCCTTAAATTTTTTGGTAGATTTTCCATCTATTACTAAATCTCCTGATGTATAATTCATAAGCCCACCTATTATATTTAAAAGGCTAGTTTTTCCACCACCAGATGGGCCTAGAATTGAAACAAATTCATTTTTTCTAAATGAAATGTTTATATCTTCAAGAGCTTTTTGTTCATTTTCTCCTGTTTTGTATATTTTACTAATATTTTTAAGCTCTAACATATTCTTCCTTCCTATAACTATAATTATCTATTATACTTGCAATTTGTGTTTTGAATATTCAAACATTAAAAATATAATGTAAATATGAAGGAGAATTATGGGAGATATTTTTTATAGGACTTATCCAAAAAAATTGAATAAAGATAAATCAAATCTTGGATTTTTAGATATTTATGATCTTGATTTTAGATTTATGATAGGGAAAATTTTGGGAATTAATTAT
>URRX01000127.1 GCA_900550345.1 uncultured Anaerococcus sp.
TCATTTATTGAAGGAAATTTTATATCATCATCCTTATCATTTTTATCTTGATTAAAATCTAATAAATTCATTTGACCCTTTAAATTAACTTTTTCATTATCATGAATTGATTGTAAAGCAGATTCATGAACTGCTATTAAAGCTGATCTTTTATATCCTAAAGAATCAAAGGCTCCTGCTTTTATCAAAGATTCCAATGCTTTTTTATTTAAAGCTGTAGAATCATTTGATTCAATTTTTTCTAAAAAGTCTTTAAATGTTTTAAATTTTTCTTCTTTTCTAAGCTTAACTATCAAATCTATAAGATTTTCACCAACATTTTTTATAGCAGACATACCAAAAATTATTTTATTTTTATCAGCAATAAATCTTCTTTCAGATTTATTTATATCTGGTGGGACAATTTCTATGCCCAATCTTTTTGCTTCAGAAATATAAAGATAAACTTTGGAACTATCGCCCATAATTGAGGTCAATAAATTTGCCATATATTCTTCTGTAAAATAACATTTCAAATAAGCAGTTTGAATTGCTACCAAAGAATAAGCTGCTGAGTGGGATTTATTAAAGGCGTATTTTGCAAATGAAATCATTTCATCATAAATCTTATTTGCATTTTTTTCTGTTATTCCATTATTTACACAACCTATAATTTCAAAATTTCCATCTTTATCTTTTTTACCATGGACAAAAACTTCTCTATTTTCTTCCATTACAGACATTTTCTTCTTGCTCATAGCACGTCTTAAATTATCAGCCTCTCCAAGTGAAAATCCTGCTAATTGTTGGACAATTTGCATAACTTGCTCTTGATAGACTATTATTCCATAAGTAACTTCAAGAATTGGTTTTAAAGAATCATCTATATATGATATATTTTGAGGATTCATCTTATTTTTTATATAATTTGGAATTTGATCCATAGGTCCTGGCCTAAATAATGAATTTGCAGCAACTAAATCATCAAATCTTGCAGGCTTTAAATTCTTTAAAAAATTTCTCATACCTGCAGATTCGAATTGGAAGATTCCTATAGTTTCAGCTTTTGTAAATTGATCAATAACTTTTGGATCATTTTCGTCAATTTCATCTAAATTTAGGTCTATATTTTTATATTTTTTTATATCTTTTAAGGTATCTTGAATTACTGTAAGATTTCTTAGACCCAAAAAATCCATTTTTAATAGGCCCAATTCTTCAATTTCTGTCATGTTAAATTGAGTTACTATTTGATCATTTGATAAAGCAAGGGGAACTATATCTGTCAAAATTTCCTTGCTAATTACAACTCCTGCAGCATGAATTGATGTATGTCTAGGAAGATTTTCTATATTTCTTGCAGTATCGATCATTCTTTTTGTTTCTACATCATTTTGGTATTCATAGGCTAATTTTTCAGTATTTTCTAATGCCTTATCAATTGTCATACCAATTGCTTGTGGTATTAATTTAGCAATTTTATCTACTTTATTAAAAGAAATGTCCATAACCCTACCGACATCTCTTATGGCATTTCTTGCCTTCATCCTACCAAATGTTACAATTTGAGAAACATGGTCTTTTCCATAAAGATCATACACATAATCTACAACCCTGTCTCTATTTTCATAACAAAAATCTATATCTATATCGGGCATAGATACTCTTTCTGGATTTAAAAATCTTTCGAAAAGTAAATTGTATTTGATTGGATCAATTTGTGTAATGTCGAGTGCGTAAGAAATTATAGATCCTGCTGCAGATCCTCTGCCTGGACCAACAGCAATTTTATTTTCTTTAGCATATCTTACAAAATCCCACACAATCAAGAAATAATCGACATAGCCCATATTATTTATTACAGATATTTCTTTTTCAGCTCTTTTTTGAATTTTTTCATCAATTTTTTCGTATTTTTTTGAAAGTCCCTCATTTACTAAATATTTTAAATATTCTAAATTTGTCATATCTTTGGGAACTTTTGTAAAATATGGAAGGTGAGGGTTGTGAAATTCTAATTTCACATTACACATATCTGCAATTTTTTGACTATTTTCATAGGCTCTTGGAAATTCTTTGAAAATTTCTTCCATCATTTTCTGATCTTTTAAGTAAAATTCATCACAAGGCATTTTCATTCTTTTTTCATCTTCCAAAAGAGATCCTGTTTGAATGCAAGATAAAACATCTTGATAAAATGCATCTTTTTTTTCTACATAGTGGACATCATTAGTGCAGACCATTTCTATATCCAAATCTTCATGAATTTTTAGTAAGGTTTGGTTTACTATTTTTTGCTCTCTTAATCCATGATTTTGAATTTCTAAATAAAAATTTTCCTTTCCAAATAAATCTAGGTATTTTTGGGCAGTAGAGTATGCCTTTTTTATATCATTTTCTAAAATCTTTTGATTTATTTCTCCATTTAAACAAGCAGAAAGAGCAATTATATCATCCTTATATTTTTCAATAACTTCAAAATCAATCCTAGGTTTATAATAAAAGCCTTCTGTATAAGCTTTTGAAACTATTTTTATAAGATTTCTATAACCATTATTGTTTTTTGCTAAAAGTATTAAGTGATAATATCTTTTATTTTGAGGATTTTTAATAGTATGATCATTTTCACTTACATAAACTTCACAGCCAATTATTGGTTTTATCCCGTTATCTATACATTTTTTATAAAATTCTATAACCCCATACATATTTCCATGGTCTGTTATAGCACAAGAATTCATTCCTAATTCTTTTAATTTTTCTATTAATTTATCAATTTTTGTAAAGCCATCTAAAAGAGAATATTCAGTATGGAGGTGAAGATGGGTAAAATTATTTGTCATTCATCCTCACTTTCTGCAAGTTTTATAAGTTTTTGTAACCTATAATTTACTTTTGCTTTTGAAAGAGCTGGGGTCATCATTTTTCCTAATTCTTCTAGTGATATATAAGGATAATTTAATCTTAATTTTGATATTTCCTGTAAGTCTTCTGATAAGTTTTCTAAAATGTTTTTATCTTTCAATTTATTTATGGCATCAATTTGTCTAAATGCAGCTTTTACTGTTCTATCAATATTTGCCTTATCAAAATTTGTTTGCCTATTAATATCATTTCTAATTGATTTCATAGCTCTAACATTTTCAAGATCAAAAAGAGACTTATTTGATCCAATTATTGCCAAAAAATCAGAAATTTTATCAGAATCTTTTATATAAACGCAATATGCTTCATTTCTTAGATTTAGTTTAGGATCAATTGAAAAATCTTCCATTATTTTCCCAATTAAAAGGGCCTCTTCTTTTTCTTGAACATTTATTTCAAGATTATAACCTCTATAAGGATCATTAATTGAACCTTTTAGCAAAAAAGCTAGCTTTAAAATTATCTTTTTTTGATCACGATTTTTTAAATTTTCGTAAAATTTATCAGTTTCATATAAGTTATATTGATCAGCAAGTTTTAATATTTTATCTGAGACAAGACTATCTTCAACCAAAACTATAAATGACCTATCTTTTGAAAATTTTCTTTTATTTTGTATTTCCATAGCTGGGGAATATTTATATTTTTCTTTAATAATTTTGTAAATATATCTGGCTTCAATATTTTCGCTTGCCTTAAATAAAATTTGATAAGAATTTTTTACAATCCTAATAGAGCCTTGAAAATACAAGTATGATAATAATTCCATATCAATTTCCTTGTAATCAGGCTCTTTTTTTAATATTTCTTTTTTACATCTTTTTGAAAAAGACATCAAATCACTCTCTATTCAATCATTTTTTCTTTTAATTTTTTCAACGTTTTAAAGTCTATTCCTACTTTCTCAAGATAGGAT
>URRX01000128.1 GCA_900550345.1 uncultured Anaerococcus sp.
GTTATTTAAATTTCCTAACTTTTGTTATAATTATAAGAAAGGTATATAAATATCTGAAATTTGAGTTTTTAATAAGTCTTAAAAGTTTTAAATTTTTAGGAAAAATTATTTTAATAAAAAGGAGTTAATTTAATGAAAAAAGAGGATAAGATCTCTGCAAAAGCTTTAATACCATTTTTAGTTTTTATAATTATTTATTTATCAACAGGTATTATTCTTCATCTTAGGGGAGTAGAAATGGCATTTTATCAACTTCCAGCACCTATTGCAGCTTTTGTTGGAATTATTAGTGCATTTTTATTATTTGGTGGAAGTGTTGATGATAAATTTGAAAATTTAATAGAAGGTTGTGGAGATTCAAACATTATTATTATGTGTTTGATTTACTTATTGGCAGGAGCTTTTTCTGCCCTTGCATCCAAATCTGGAGGGGTAGATTCTGTAGTAGGATTGGGACTTTCTTTTATTCCCGCTAA
Source organism: uncultured Anaerococcus sp. (assembly GCA_900550345.1). Taxonomy (GTDB): domain Bacteria; phylum Bacillota; class Clostridia; order Tissierellales; family Peptoniphilaceae; genus Anaerococcus. Next base: position 477 of record URRX01000128.1, read on the forward strand.
ATTTTTAACAGCAGGTGTATTTTTGATAGCTTGTTTTATTTCTATAGCTACTGGAACTTCTGTTGGAACTATTACTGCTCTAGGTCCAATAGCTGTTGGTCTTTCTGAATCTGGTGGAATAAATCTTTCACTTATGCTTGGAGCCTTGGTTGGTGGGGCTATGTTTGGAGATAATTTATCTATTATTTCTGATACAACAATTGCATCCACAAGAACTCAAAATTGCGAAATGAAAGATAAATTTAGGATGAATATAAAAATTGCCCTTCCAGCAGGTATCATCACCTTAATTCTTTTATTAATTTTTGGAGCTCCTGAAACAAGGCCCGCTCAAAAAGATTTATCATATGAAATTATTAAAATTATCCCTTACATATTTGTTCTTATTTCAGCACTTATGGGATTAAATGTATTTTTGGTTCTTACTGGAGGAATTTTATTTTCTGGTTTTATTCTTCTTTTAGATAATGGATTCGATTTATTAGCCTTATCTCAAACTATGTGGGAAGGCTTTACAGGAATGTTTGAAATATTTTTACTTTCCATGTTAATTGGGGGACTTTCTAATATGGTAAGTAAAGAAGGTGGTATTAATTGGATTATTGAAAAAATCAAAAAAATTGCAAGAGGAGAAAAATCCGGAGAACTTGGCATAGCTCTTCTTGTTTCTCTTGCTGATATTGCTGTTGCAAATAATACTGTTGCAATTATTATTTCTGGCCCAATTGCCAAAAAAATGTGCAATGAATATAAGATTGATCCAAGAAGATCAGCTTCCTTGCTTGATGCATTTTCTTGTGTTTTTCAAGGAATAGTTCCTTACGCTGCTCAAGTTTTGATAGCTGCAAGTTTTAGCAAGGGAAAAGTTGCACCTTTTCAAATAATGCCATATTTTTGGTATCAATTTATACTTGGTATAGTTGCGATAATTTCTATATATATTCCTTTTACAAAAGCAAAAGATAAGTGGAATTTTGAATATGATATGGCAGAAGCAGAAGTAGAAAATTATATAAAAACAAATAATCTTGCTAAAAAAAATTCATAATCTAAATTTATTTATTAATAAAAAAATAAAAATTAATAAATATAAGCTAATAAATAGCTAAAACAAGCTATTTTATCAAATAGTATATTAATACTGTTTTTATTTTATAGTTTTATTCATAAAAGGATATATAAAATAAAGAGAAAAAATATGATGATTTCAAAAAATAATGCTAAATGCATTTGGGAATTAATGTTGAAACCATCATATTTTTAAATGAAAAAACACTTTATCTCAATAAGGAAATTTAAGAAATAAATATTTTTTATACCAGGTGAAATTTTATAAAGAAAGTGAATAAAAATACCTAAAAAAAACATTTTCTTGGTGCAAAAAGATATTTTAATTAATAAACTTGCAATCTCTACACAATTGATATATAATGTGAGTATCAAAATAATATATATATTAAAAAGGAGAAAAATAATGAAAAAGAAAAATGTATTAGCATTAGCTCTTGCAGCTGGACTAGTTTTTGGTTCACAAGCAAATGCTGAAGGTCCTAAAGTAGTTGATTACCCATTAAATGGAGAACCAGCAGCAGCTGAAAAACAAACAGAAAAAGAAACAGCACCAGCTGAAGAACACATCACAAACAAAGATCCTTTAACAAAAGCTGAAGCACCTTTTGGAAAAGATGGAGAAATCAATAAACCTGACTATACAAGTGCAGAAGCTCCATTTGCTGGAAAAGAAAAAACTAATGGATTTAACGATGCAGAAGCACCTTTCCAAAACAGAGATGATGATGTTAAATTAAACAGTGCAGAAGATCCATTTGGTTCAACAAAAGTTAAAAAAGCAGCTCCAACAACAGCTTATGAAAATGTAAAACGTTCATTCAAAACTGTTCAAGAAGCTATAGCTGCATACCCAGATTCAAAACCAATGTATGAAAATGGAAAATATATAGTTTATTCTGACAAAGCTCCATTAGTAGGATACCAATTTGATTCAGCTGAAAAAGCTGCAGAAGTATTCCCTAACTTAAAAGTTGAAGCTAAAAACGGAAAATACTATGTATACACAGCTCAAGCTCCATTATTAAAATACACATTTAATACACAAGCAGAAGCATTTGAAGCATTCCAAGATATCAAACCAATGTTTGAAAATGGAAAATATGTAATCTATACACAAGAAGCTCCAAAAGTAACATATGAATTTGCTTCATACAAAGACGCTATCAAAGCATTCCCAGGATCAAACCCAGAAGCTAGAGATGGCAAATACTATGTTCACACAAGAATGGAACCAGTTGAAGGAACTGTAGCTAAAAAAGTTGTAGGAAATCCTGACAAATTAGTTAAAGTTAACCCTGAAACAGGCGAAATCATTGGTGAAGAAGCTCAAAAAGCAGCTGATAAAAAAGCTGATAAAAAAGTAGCAGACAAAAAAGCAGCTTCAAAAGAAAATAAAATAGAAAGAAAAGCTAATAAAGTTAACAACGTAAATACAGGTGTTGCTGGACTTACAGGTGTAGTTGCAACTCTTGCAGCAGCTTCAACAGCTCTTTTCAAATCAAAAAGAAAATAAGTAAAATTATTATTAAAAACTAGGGTGGAAGCATCCTAGTTTTTTTGTGGGAAAATATATTTATTATAGATAAATATTTTTACAATAAATATGTAAAAAAATCTCCTTTTTGATATAATTAAGGTAATAAGAGTAAAGAGGTAGATATGGATAATAAAAAATTTAATTCATTTTTTGCATATTTTGTAGGCATTTTGATGGTTATTTCTTTTATATATATTTTATTTTTGTTAAAACCCAAAAAAGTATCAAATTACAAAGTAGCAAAAGATATAAGATATAGTGGTGAAATTGTTAAAAATAAATTAAATGGTAAAGGCGAGCTTACTACTCCTGAAGGCAAATATGTTGGAGAATTTAAAGACTCTAGATTTGATGGAGTAGGAAAGTTTGTAGGTGATGATTTTACTTATTTTTCAAAATTTAACAAGGATAAGGCTAATAAAGATATTAAAATCAAACTTAATGATGGATATATTTATAAAAAAGTAAAAAATGGTTGGATGAGATTAGAAGGTAAAGATGAGAATTAAAGGCTTAGATTATATTCGTGTATTGGGAATTTTTTTGGTGGTATTTTACCACTTTTTTTCAAATTTTATTCCTGGAGGATTTTTGGGAGTAAATATATTATTTGTCTTATCAGGTTTTTTAATTACCTACCATCTTTTAGATGAAATTTATAAAAATAAAGAAATCAATATT
>URRX01000129.1 GCA_900550345.1 uncultured Anaerococcus sp.
AAAGGAAAAATCTTTAATAATCGGGAATTTTCTTTGGAAGTCATATATGAAAATTTCTAATAAAATTAAAACATATTTTAAAGAAAGAAAACTTAAAAAAATAAAAAGTAAAAAAGAAAGTAGAAGAAAATCAAAAGAAGATCTAAAAGATGAAAATAAAAATTCTACTAAAAAAATAAAAGAAAAAGATGAAGTTATTGAGGAAGATAAAAATGATGATTTTGACCAAAGATTTGAAAAAGCAAAAATAAATTCTTATAAGTCAAAACAGGTTGACTTATCGGACTTTGATCAAACATTTAAGGAAGAATATACCTTAAATTACAAATTTCCAAAACTTGATCTTTTGGATGATAGAGATAATGAAAGTGAAGTTGATCAAGTTGATATAAAAGATAAGGCAAAAAGAATTGAAGAATGTCTTGATTCTTTTGGAATAAAGTCAAAAGTTGTTCAAATAAATATTGGACCAACTGTAACTTGTTTTGAGTTGAAACCTCAAAGAGGAGTCAAGGTTTCAAAAATTTTGAATTTGTCTGATGACTTATCTCTTGCTCTAGCAACAAGTGATATAAGAATTGAAGCTCCAATTCCTGGGAAAAGTCACGTAGGAATTGAAGTGCCAAATTCCTTAAAAGAAGTTGTTGGTTTAAAAGAAATGATAGCAAGTGAGGAATTTATAAAAAATACAAAAGAATTACCCTTTGTTTTGGGTAAATCTATATCTGGTTCACCAAAAGTTTCTGCTATAGAAAAAATGCCCCACCTATTAGTATCGGGAGCAACAGGATCAGGAAAAAGTGTTTGTATAAATACAATTATAATGTCGATTTTGTATAAACATTCCCCAGATGAGGTCAAATTATTATTAATAGATCCAAAAATTGTAGAACTTTCAATCTATAATGGAATTCCTCATTTGATAATGCCTGTTATAACTGATCCCAAAAAAGCATCATCTTCCTTATTTTGGGGTATTAGAGAGATGGAAAGGCGTTATAAATTATTTGAGGAAAATCATGTGAGAGATATTTCTTCATACAGAGATTTGGCAGAGATTGATGAAAAGATAGAAAAACTTCCTTATATTGTTATAATAATAGATGAGTTATCGGATTTAATGATGACAGCTGCAAGTGAAGTTGAAGATTATATAACAAGACTTGCCCAAAAATCTAGAGCTTGTGGAATTCATTTGATAATCGCAACACAAAGACCAACAGTTGATGTTATAACAGGAACAATTAAGGCGAATATTCCATCTAGAATTGCCTTTGCAGTTACAAGCCAAATTGATTCAAGAACTATTCTTGATATGAGTGGAGCAGAAACTTTACTTGGTAAAGGAGATATGTTATTTTCACCATCTGATGCAATGAAACCTATGCGTATTCAAGGAGCTTTTGTTTCTGATTCTGAAGTTTTGAGAGTTGTAAATTATATAAAACAAACTCGAGAAGAGGAATATGATGAAAAAGCTATGGAAACTGTAGAAGAGAAAACTAAGGTGGTTGAAAATGATGATGAAGATGAATTAATTAATGAAGCAATAGAAATTATTATTAATGAAAATACTGCTTCTGTTTCACTTTTACAAAGAAAATTAAAAGTAGGTTATGCTAGGGCTGGAAGAATTATTGACCAGCTTGAAGCTCGTGGTGTTGTTGGTGGATATGAAGGAAGTAAACCTAGAAAAGTTTTGGTAGATCATAGCTATTTAGAAGGAGAGTAAAATGAATATAGCAAACAAAGTTACAACAGTAAGAATGATTTTGGTGCCAGTTTTTGTGGTATTATATTTAATTTTTGGTAGAATGTATAATGTTGCTGCTATCTTATATGCAGTTGCATCTTTAACAGATGCCCTTGACGGTCACCTTGCAAGAAGTAGAAATTTGGTTACAACTTTTGGAAAATTTATGGATCCTTTGGTAGATAAGATTTTGACTATGGCAGGATTTGTACTATTAACTTCAACAAATATAATTCCAAGTTGGGCTGTGATTTTAATAATTTCTAGAGAATTAATAATTACTGGACTTAGAACTTTAGCAGCAAGTAATAATATTACAATAGCAGCAAGCAAGGGCGGAAAAGCAAAAACAATGAGCCAATGTGTATCAACAGTAATGCTATTACTAAATGTTCCAATTCTAAATTCAATTGGACTTGTAATATTTTATATAGCTGTAATTTTAACTGTTGTATCTGGAATTGATTATTTAGTTAAAAATAAAAAAGTTTTAAATTTAGATGATATATAAATTTAAAAATCATAAAGATTTTCAAAATAAATTTTCAAGAATTTAAGAAAGGAAAATATATGGCTAAAGATAAGGAAAAAAATAAAGATAATGATAAAGAAAAAGCCTTAAGTCAAGCATTTAAAAATATTGAAAAAAAATATGGTAAGGGTGCAATTATGAAAATGGGAGAAGCACCAAAGGTAGATGTTACAGTTATTCCAACTGGAGCTATAAATCTTGATATAGCTCTTGGTGTTGGTGGACTTCCAAGAGGAAGAGTAATAGAAATTTTTGGTCCAGAATCTTCTGGTAAAACTACTCTTACACTTCATTGTATAGCTGAGGATCAAAAATTAGGAAATACTTGTGCCTTTATAGATGCAGAACATGCAATGGATGCTGAATATGCAAAAAGATTGGGTGTAGATGTTGATGAATTAATTTTAGCTCAACCCGATACTGGAGAACAAGCACTTGATATTGCTGAATCTTTGGTAAGATCTGCTGCTGTTGATTTGATTGTAGTAGATTCTGTTGCAGCTTTAGTTCCAAGAGCTGAAATAGAAGGAGAAATGGGAGATAGTCATATGGGTCTTCAAGCAAGACTTATGAGTCAAGCTTTAAGAAGATTAACTGGAATTATTTCAAAATCTAATACAACAGTAATTTTTATCAATCAATTGAGAGAAAAAATTGGTGTTATGTTTGGGAATCCCGAAACTACAACTGGTGGTAGAGCCCTCAAATTTTATTCTTCAGTAAGACTTGATATAAGAAGAATTAAAACAATTCAACAAGGCGATAATATGGTTGGAAATAGAACAAGAGTAAAAGTTGTAAAAAATAAAGTAGCTCCACCTTTTAAAGTTGTTGAATTTGATATTATGTATGGAACTGGAATTTCTAAATCTGGAGTTATTTTAGATTCTGCTGTAGACGAAGACATTGTAGAAAAAGCTGGAAGCTGGTATTCATATAATGGAGAAAAACTTGGACAAGGTAGAGAAAATGTGAAACAATATCTTGAAGAAAATGAAGATATTCTAAAAGAAATTGAAGAAAAATTAAGACAAAGTATAAATCCAGATTCAAAAAAAGAAGAAACGGATGAAGAAGTAACTGAAAATGATGAATAAAACAAACGCGAATTAATAGAAAATTCTATTATTCGCGTTTTTTATTTATCAAATAAAGTCAATTGTGTATGGTCTTTTTTTGAAAGATTAGATAATGAAATTCCAAGTAATCTCAGCTTTTCATTTGCAAGAACTTGATCTAACAATTCTTTGGCAATTTTTGAAATGTCTTCTTTTTTAGATATAGGAGATGAAAGGGTAAAAGATTTGGTGTGAGTTTTAAAATATTCTGTTTTGATTTTTAAATTTATTGTGTAGGCCTTTATATCTTTTATTTTCAAATCATTTTCTATTCTTTTAGAAATTTCATCAATATAGGAATATAAAATTTTTTTATCTTTTGTATTTTTTCTAAAGGTAAATTCTCTTCCTATAGAT
>URRX01000130.1 GCA_900550345.1 uncultured Anaerococcus sp.
AATTTAATTTTTCAAAATTATCTTCTAATAACTCATAAATATCATTATAATTTTGTGTTGGTATATTTATATATTCAACTCCTTCTTGACCAATATCGTGACCTTCTCTCTTATATTCAAAGATTTTATTTTTTGAATCAAATGTATAATCCAACTCAAAACCAAACCACCAAGCTAGCCAATCAGCCTCTACATATAATTTGTTATTAAAAATTATTCCTGCATACTTACTTGTTAGAAAAGTTACCTCTTTTTCTTTCATATAATCATTTCTTGCAAAAGTGAAAACTCCATATTCTGGAAAATATTGGTAAGTATAATTAGGAATATTTTCTGAAACATCTATATTTCCAGGAAATAATCCAAAATAATAGGTCCCGTCAGAATTTTCTTTTATATGTTTTCCTTGATTTTCTGCTAAAATTTTCTTGTATTTATTTGCAATATCAGAATACTTAGGATCTGTTAAATAAGATGAATCCTTAAAATAAATTGAATTTAATTTATTCACATCAATCAATTGAACATCTCCCATATCTAAAACAGAAATTTCTCCTTCAGCTTTTCCATCTTGAATTATTTTATATAAATTTCCTCTAGCAATATTTTCATTATTTTCTTCATTTGAAGGATTTTTTTGATTTTCATTAGAAGATGGTGCATTTGAAGGTTCATTTTCAATTTGTTTTAAACTTCCTTGATTATTAACTTCTTTTTTATTTTCTCTAATAATTTTTTTATTTTTATCCTTATTCACCTCTTTCTTTTCTTCAAATTTTTTCTTAGCAAGTTCAGTCAATTTTTTTGCATCAACAAGTTTTGAATTCTCTCCATTAAATTCATCTATTACATCAATATTTCCAGACTTAACGATTAATTCTTTTGCCAATTCACCATTCATTTTATCAGGATAGGCACTATAAAGATTTGCTGCTAATCCTGCTACAAAAGGAGCTGAAGCTGATGTACCATCCCACAAAATCAATTTACCATTTTTATCATATCCAGGTACATTATTACCAGGTGCTACAATATCTAAATTTCTAGTAGTTGAGTCTTTCCAAAAAATAGTTTTACCATTATTATTTATTTCTGGTTTTGAAGCTCCGACAATTATTATTCTTTTTTTAGTATCATCATCTACTTCTTCAAAAAAGGTTGTTTTTTTTATCTCTACATCAGAATATTCTTCAATATCTCTTATTATTTCCCCTTCATTACCTGCTGAATTTACTATCAAAAAATCTTTGCCCTGTTCTTTTAATTTCTTTAAAGCTACATTATATACCATCGAATTATCTCTAAGATATAATTGAAATCTTCTATAATATTGTTTTTGATTTTTCCCCTCTGATCTTAGCCCGAATTTTGCAATTCTGCGCAAGGTCCTATTCTTGCTTTTAGAATCTTTTTCTATATTTTCTTTATCTGTATTTAAGTAATATAGAACTTCTTTTAAATATCCCCAACTTAAATTAAATATTTTTATTTGATTATCTGAATTATCTATCCTGTATGCCAACAAGTATGGAAAAATACTAAAATCAAAAACAGTAGGATATACTTTTGTATCTTTACCTACACCACTAAATCCCAAATTATTATGTCTTGCCGCTAATATTGAAGAAACTAAATATGTATGAATTTTCATATTTTTTGTTGCTTCTTTATAGAACTTTTCTGACTTTGATCTTTTATTTTCATCTTCAATGACTTGAGTATTTAAATTTTGAAAGTCTAAATCTTTTTCTATAAATGTATCCTTGTTTTTACTGGTTCCTATTTTTCCATTTTCAAATACTCCAACATGAGATTCTTCTTTCAAATCAAGATTTTTCCACATATATGATAAGTTTGTTATTTTATATGACCAATAAGGATCATCTTCACTAATTTTATGTTTTCTATCAAATCCCTTATCTAAATCATAACCATCCCATAAATTATTTTTATCAAAATTCTTTTTACCAATTTTGAAATTATCATCAGGATACGATTCATTTATTCCAACTGGAATCAACCAATGAACTCTAGAAACCACTACTCCCTCTTCTTTTTTAATTTTCTCAGCAATTTTTTCTAGCTCATCTATAGATTTATTTGGAATATTTATTTGATAACCACCCCAAGTGTCACATTTTCCAATGATTTTCGCCCCGTATTTTTCAAATATTTTTTCATCAAACTTATCCAAATTTACATCTACTAAAATTTCTCCATCGACATATTCCCCAAAGTCATCTTCTTTTATATTTTTTCTTCCAGGTATAGTAAAGAAATTTTTCTTATCAGAAAATTCCAATTTTTGGCTTTCTTCTGGATAATTTTCTTTCATGGATATTCTTTTTTCTACATATTTTGTTTTATCATTACTGTTAGAATTAAAATTCGATCCATTTTTGTTGTCGCTTGATATTATATTTTTATTATTTGAATTTTTAGACTGATTTTTATTAAAACCAAAAAATCCTTTTCCAAAATAAAAAACTAAAATGGCAAATAAGGCTATAAAAAGTCCAATTACAATTTTCTTATAAGATTTCATTTTTCCCTCCTGGTATTGTTTATTTTATTATAGCAATAAATAAATATTTTTCATATTTTTATAATAAAAAAAGAAGGATCTCTCCTTCTTCAATTAGCTAATTAGTTCCTTTAACCTTCCAGTTATTTTGTACGGAACTTTTTTAAGCTCCTTTATATTTTTTACACCAACAAGAGCCATAAATATTTTTATTTTAGTTTGCAATTCTTCCAGATATTTTTGAGCATAATCATAATCACCTCTTAATAGAAATGATAAAACTTCCCCAGAAATCGCACACATATCTGCTCCAATTATTAAAGATTTGCAAACATCACTTGCGTTTCTAATTCCACCACTTGAAATTAAGAAAAAATCATCAGATAGACTTCTTAAATCAAGAATTGATTTTGCTGTAGGTATTCCCCAAGAATAAAATTCTGAGTAATCTTTATCAAAAATTCTCATATCTTCTATTTCTATAAAATTAGTTCCACCTTTTCCAGCAACATCTATATATTTTATGCCAATATCTAAAAGTTTTTTGCCAACTTCTTTGCTCATTCCAAAGCCAACTTCTTTTACAATCAAAGGTGCTGAAAGATTGTTTTTTATATTTTTTAAATTTTCAAAATTATTTGAAAAATCTCTCTCTCCTTCAGCCATAACCAATTCTTGGGCTACATTTAAATGAGCTTGCATGGCTCTTGCTCCAATTAAATCTTTGGCAAATTCAAAATTTTCTATACTATTTTCAAGGCCTAGATTTCCTATTTTAAAAACTTGGTCTTTTTCTTTTAAAAGAGAAAAAGATTCTCTAGCCTTAATATCTTTTAAGGCAATAGACTCACTTCCAACAGCCATAGGAATATTTAAATCTTTACAAATATTTGATAGATCTTCGTTTATATCTTCACTAATTTCTGTTCCGCCTGTCATAGCATTAACCATAACTGGCATAGAAATTTTTTGTCCCATAAATTCTATTGATGTATCAATTTCATCAAAATTTATATCACTTAGAGCATTGTGTTCAACATAAACATTATTTAATAAAGTTTTTGACCTAAATTCACTTCTAAGATAATTTTCAATATGCTCATCTTTTCTTGCTCTTCTTTTTTCATCCATAATATCACCTACTAATTATCTTGTGTAAAATTTTTTATTTCATTATTTAAATAATTTTTATTGTCTAAGGAATCAACCTTGTCATTATCTTCAGTTTCTATACTT
>URRX01000131.1 GCA_900550345.1 uncultured Anaerococcus sp.
TTAATTGTGCATGTGACTATCACAATTATACTTTAAGGAGGTTTTCTTGGTGCTTAAAGCTAAAGCTTAATACCTCCACCTGCATAGCAGGTGGTTTTTTGTTTCGCTCTCTTTCGTTCGCTCAACTCACTTAAGTGGACAATAAAAAATGGACCTTTTTTAGGTCCATTTTATTTATGATAAGGTTCATTATTTATAATTTTATATGCCCTATATATTTGTTCTATTAAAATTAATCTCATTAATTTATGAGGAAAGGTCATTTTTGAAAATGATAATTTATAATCCGCCTTGTCACTTATTTTTTTGGATAAACCATTTGATCCTCCAATTACAAAAACCAAATCCTTTCCCATTCCATAAGTCATTTGATCTTTTATTAATTTTGAAAATTTTTCTGAAGATAGACTTTTTCCTTCAATTTCAAGGCTAATTATGTATGAATTTTCTTTTATTTTTTTTAAAATCCTATCAGCTTCCCTATCTTTTACTATTTCTAATTCTTTTTTTGATAAATTTTCCGGCGCTTTTTCATCATTTACTTCGAATATTTTTAATTTTACATAGGGTTTTAATCTTTTTTCATACTCACTTATGGCATCTTTAAAATATTTTTCTTTTATTCTTCCAACGCTTACAATTGATATATTCATTTATTAAATCTCGCTTTTATATAATAGATTGGCATATTTTTATTTCTAAATTTTCTTTCGTATTCACTTATGTATTTGCTTTTTTCTTCTGATATATTAATCTCTTTTTCGATTATATCCATAGAAAAATCTTCAAAATAAGATAATGATGCCTCGTATAATTCTTTATTATCAGTTTTTAGCTCAAGAATTGCCCTATCTTTAATAATATTTTTATATCTATTTAAAAATCTTTCGTGACTTAATCTTCTTTTGTGGTGGCGTCTTTTTGGCCAAGGTGTTGAGAAGTTTAAATATATTCTTGAAATTTCTTCATTTTCAAAAATCTCTTCCAAATTTTCTGCATCAGCAATAAGTCCCCTTACATTATTTAGTTCATTTTCTTTTATTTTTCTACTAGCAACTACAAAGGCGTTTGTATTTACTTCAAGGCCTATAAAATTTATATTAGGATTATCTTTTGCAATTTCTATTAAAAAATCTCCCCTACCTGATCCTATTTCTAAATATATATCATTATCATTTCCAAAAATTTCTTTCCATTTTCCTTTATTTTCTTTTCCTTCAAAAAATATTAGTGAATTTTCTTTCATTTCTGGAATTGCATTTTCTTTAAATCTTAATCTCATTATTCATCCTTTCTATTAAGTAATAGTTTACAAAATTTTAAGGATAAAAACAAGAAAAGCCCAAATAGAATTTTGGGCTTTCAGTTTAAATTTTATTTTCTTTTTGTTTTAAATAATCCTACTAAAGCAAATGATAAACTTAACAATATACCTTTAAGTGATCCTGCCCCAGTTTCTACATTTAAACTTTTTTTATTTTCCTTTTCTAGGCTTTTATTTTCAAAGTCAGAATCTTTTATAAAGTTTTCTGCTTTTACTTTTTCGCCTATAATTTTATTATTTTTTGATGATCCATTTTCATGCTTTTGGTCATCTTTATTTTCTAATGAATTATTTTCTTCTTTATTATTTGGTTTTTCTATTACAAATGAAACTTCTGATAGTCTTGTATTTAAAACTTCTATAGCACTATCTACTTCTTCTTGACTTGCATTTTTATCATTTAAAACTTTTATAGCATTTTCTATAGCAATATTATATTTTTTTACATTTTCTTTTTCCAAAACAACATTTTTATCCATGATATTTTCTATACTTTCTTGTAATTTTGAAAAATCTGTTTTGTTTTCGTCAAATTCGGGATTTTTTATTTTATCATCAGTTTTATTTATTGTGTAGGTATCTACAATTTTTCCATCTTGATCCATGGTAACAATTTTAAATTTATTTTTTGAAAATGTTAATTGAGAAAATAATTGACTTCTATCATCAAGTGACCTATTTACAAACCATTGGTCTTCTCCGATAGGGTTATAGAATTTTGCACCTGCTGATGCTGACATGGTTAAAAATAAAGTTCCTTTTGGATTTGTAACTTGGCTTTTACCATAATCAATTCCGATCCCATCAACTATAACTTTTCCATTTGGATAAATTTTATTGTTAAAAGTTTCTGAAAAACTATCTTTAATTTCTGCATTTGGATCGTTCATATCTGTTCCATAGGCATCTTTGAAAGATAAAGTTTTTTCTCCAGCAAGCATATGTTTTGTTCTTGTATAAATATGATCGTGACCATTTAAAACTACATCAATATTGTTGTTATTAAATATTTTTACAAGTTCATTTCTTCTTTGTAAAATATCATCATCAGTAGTGTGAGTCGCTGTAGAATATGGTGCGTGATGGAAGGATACAACTTTCCATGAAAATTTTGATCCTCTTTTTTCTTCAGCTTGTTTTATAGCTTCTTTTATAAATTTTTCATGTTCTTTTGAGTTATTTACATTTGAATTTAAATTTAGGAAAAGTGTATCTCCATAAGAATACCAAAAATCTCCAGGTATATAAATTTTTGTTCCATCTTCATTTTCTTTTGAAATTGAGCCTAGTTCTGATTCATTTGCTAGATAAAAATGGTCAGAGAAAACTGTATTTTGTAAACTTGAATCATTTTTATCGACATAGGTTTCGTGATTTCCTATTACTGATGAGAAAATTTTTTCTTTAAATAAATCATTATCAAAGAAATAATCATATTCTCCTTCATATCCTGCAATCTCTACATTATCTCCCATTGACAAATAAAAATTAGGATCAAGCTCTTGGGCCTTTTTCAAAGTTTTTGCAAAATCAGCCTTATCTTGGTCAACTTTTGCTTGGGTATTTTTATTTAAACCATGTTTATCCCATACGCTATCTCCAGATCCCATTTGAGGATCGCCCAAATAAACTAAAGAAAATTCATTATTTTTTCCAAGTGCCTTTGTTCTTAATGTAAAAGTATCACTTTTATAATCTTTGTTTGTAATATAATAATTATAATTTTGACCAGGTTTTATTTGAACAATTGAAGTATAAGTTGAATAACCATTAGAATCTCCAGTTTTTCTTGCCCTAATTGCTTTATATTCCTTGTTATTGAAAATTAATTTGCTATTTTCATTTACTTCACCCTTTCCAAACCAAGTTACAGCTACTTCGTTTTCATTTTGACCAGGGTTTATTGTGATATCTTTTATCGGAGTATCAATGGCTTTTAAATTATTATTTGCATATGATCCATTTTTCTTACCATATTCTCCATTCGTTTGATCTAATTTTTCTTTTACTTTTGAATCAATATTTCCTACGTTCTTATCTTCACCAAAACTATCTCTATCTGTTTCTGTTGCCCTATTAAATTTATTTGTTCCATCAGATTCTCTAGTATTTTTTTCATTTTTTGGGAAAGTTACTTCATCATCTTTAGGAATATCAGCTATATTATCTTTTCCATCTTGATTTTGTTTTTCAGTAATTTCTACATTTGTACTGACATCATCGCTTGCAAAAGATACATTTTCTGGAAAAATTGTAGTAGTCGCACTTACAATTATTAAAGCCAAAACTAATTTATTTTTATTTTTCATTATTTCCTCCTAATTTTTTTCTATTAATAGATTAGCTAATTTTTATTAAAAATTTTACAAGATTTTGTAATAATTATGTATGATTTTATTAAAAAAAATTTACAAAATTTATTACAAAGGTT
>URRX01000132.1 GCA_900550345.1 uncultured Anaerococcus sp.
ATTGAATCTGTATTTATCACTATTTTTTTTAATTCTGTAAATTGATCCTTGTAATAATTTCTTTTTGTTTTTACAAATAAGTCTTCATTAGGATCATCTTTTTTCTTATTAAATCTTGTCTTTGTTTTAAGATTATAGTCAAATTTTTCAAGACTTTCGTCCCAATCATCATCTGTTACAGATTTTTTTAGCTTATAAAAATAAGAAAGATCAATATCCATCATTTGAATAAATTCTTTACGCATAGACTTTTCTTCTATAAATATTTTCAATTCTTCAGCGTTTTTTATTATATCATCTACTTTTTTCTCAATTATTTTTTTAAATTCAGAAAAATCAAATTTATTACTTGTGTGATATTTTATCCAATTTTCAGGATCTACTTGGCTTTTTGAAAAATCATATAAGTCCAAAACAATTTCTTTTGCATCCTTATCATCTTTCTCCTTGGCAAAATTATGCAAAAAACCAATAAATTCTTGGTCATTTTTTTCATATTCATTTTCAAAAAGTTCATCAATAGCATCTTTTCTAAGTAGGGCTTGTTTAGAATCAGCAGCAATTTTAAAAGATGGTGAAAGATTATCAGATAAGTAAAAATTTTCCCTTAACATATCTGCACAAAAAGAGTGGAGAGTTTTTATAAAGGCATCATTTATTGCTTTTATTTGTTTTTTTACAAAAGATCTATCAATATTTTCATCATCCAAAAGCTCAGATAATTTTTCCCTAATCCTATCTTTCATTTCAACAGAAGCCTTGTTAGTAAAGGTTACAATTATCATATTTTTTATAGGAATTTTTTCCTCAATCATCAAGGATACTACCCTATCAACCAAAACCCTGGTTTTTCCACTGCCTGCTGCTGCAGAAACTATTATATTTTTATTTCTAATTTCAATTGCTTTTTTCTGATCATCAGTTGGCTTAAATTTACTCATCTGATAGCTCCTTTTTTATCTTAGACATAGAAATATCTTTATTAATATCCTTAAATTTATCTTGATCGATTGTATAATCAAATTTACAGATTGACTTAAACTCACAATTTTTACATTCGTAATTACTTTGATCTTTTCTAAGAGGATTTAATTTTATATTTCCATCTTTAATTTGGCATATATAATTGGAAATTAATTTTTTTATAAATTTTTCCAAAATTTCTTCCTCTTCCGGTGTAAATATATTTACCTTTCCTCTTGAAATTTTAAAAATATCTGATTTTTTTCCATCAAAATCTTCATCCAAAAGCTTTAAAACTTCCTCATTGATTTTTATAATAAGTCCATTCATTTTTGTTTTTTTATTATAAATATCAAGAATTGTTTTTTTCGTAACAGGATCATCAATTTTTTGAACCTCATCTTTAAGGGGCAAATAAAAACTTGCCACAGGTGAGAGTTTTTCTGATTTTTTTTCTTTAACTGAAAGCATATATACAAAAAGTTGGAGTTGAATTCCATTAAAGACATATTTTATATTTATTTCTGTACTACCTGTTTTATAATCAATAATTCTAACAAAATCTTCAAACCTATCAATCCTATCAATTCTTCCTTCAAGATAATTATTATCATCAACATAAACTTCAGGATATTTTTGACCTTTGCCATATTTTTCTTCAACTCCATCAATTTTGAATTTGCCTTTTTTTATTTGGTCTAAAACTTTTTTTGTAGATTTTTGAGTTGAAGTATAAACGTTTGATAAGATAAATTTATTTTTATTGTCATCTGCCCTCATTTTTTCTAAAGAATTTTCAATAGCTTTTTCAAAATTTTCTTTTACTAGACTTTCTAATTTTTTATCATCAAGATTTTCAATGTCTATTCCTCTTAAATCTTTTGAAATATTTTCCATATTATAATGAACAATATTTCCAATTTCCATCATATCTACATCCAAATTTTTATTTTTTTGAGCTTTTAAACCATAATTAATAAAATATTTGTAAGGACACCTTGCATAGGACTCAATTTCTGAAACAGAAAACCTATTTTTATTGTAAAGTTTCTTAGAAATTTCCCTATCTAATGGATTTTTATCGTTAGAGTAGGTAAATCCTTTTAAAAATAAATCATAAGAAGAATTTCTGGACTTATTAAATTCAAAATTTTTTGAAAAATCTTTTTTAAATTTAAGATAAGATTTTACAAATTCTTTTTCCTTTTCGACTACCTTCTCCTTTGCCTTTATATCCCACAAAATTTGGTAAGCCTTCATATCCAAAAGGTCTTTTGAATATTTTACAAGATCAAATTTTCCTGTTGAAATTTTTTGATAACTTATGTTTGGAAATATATTTATAATATCAGAAATACTTGTTGACCTATTCATAGGATCATTATTTTTATTAATTAGGGAATATGAGAAAATAATTTTTTGTGATGAGGTAAACATCCTCAAAATATTTAATAGAATCTTATCATTCTTTTTTGCCTTATAAATTTTTAGGTCAAATCCTTCTTTTTCCAAGGAAATTTTTTCATTTTCTGAAATCAACATATCAGAATTATTATTTTCTGGAAAATAAATATCGGTCATACCTACAAAAATTTTAATTTTCCTATCATTTATCCTATCTCTTGAAAAATCTCCAATTAAAACTTGGTCAATTGCAGGAGGAATCAAACCGATAGAAGTTGCCTCGCATGCCTTTTGAATTAATTTATAAATTTTTCTAAGATTAGTCTTCATATCTTTCATTATTGATACAATTTGTTCAAGAATTGTTATAAATTTATCCCAAATTTGCTTATTTTCTTTATAAATTTCAATTTTATTTTCTTTTATATATTCTTGGTAGTGGTTAAATCCAGATTTTATCCTTTCATCATCTATAATATTAAAAATTTCTTTTACTATCTCACTTGCACTTGTATTTTTATTCCTTATTTCATATAAATCTTTTGTCAAATCTAAAATAATTTTTCGAATTGAATTAACCTTATTTAATTCTTCCTTTTTTTCTTCTTTTATCTCACCCCTATAAAAATCTTCATCTAGAGTAAAATATTTATCATCAAAGATCATTGACCCCTTAATTTTTCTGGTATTCATATAATTTTGAAAAGCCAAAACTCTTTCTAGTGAATTTTCTCCAAAATCAATTAAATCTGACCTAATAAATGCTTCAAGGTCAGTTTTTCTAAAATTAAAAACTACTAACCTAATCAAAGATAACCAAGTTTTTACAACATGGTTGTCAGACATTTTTTGTGAATTATCTATAAAAATAGGTATATTCATCCTAGAAAAAATTCTTCTAATTAAATTTTCATATTCATCCTCATTTGCCATAACAAGAGAAATATCAGAATAAGAATGCCCTTTTCTAATTAATTTTTCTATCATCAATGCCATATTTTCAATCTCATTTGTTGATGAAATTGATTCAACAATTTTTATATTAGAAGTCTTATCCCAAAACTTTTCTGGATTATATTTTTCAAAATTTTCATAAAGGTGTTTAATATCTAAAATATCAGATTTTTTTTCTACATTTATTATTTGAATTTTATCTAGATTTTTTATGCTTTCGACAAATCTCATTGATTGGTCAAAAATTTCCATATCATTTGCCAAGTGATTTTGGTAATATTTTGAATCTAGAGAAATTGATACAGTAATTTTCCCACCGATTTTAATAAGTTCCTTTATAAAGTCTAATTTTAAATCTGACAAGAGATCAAATTTATCAAAATAAA
>URRX01000133.1 GCA_900550345.1 uncultured Anaerococcus sp.
AGATAAAAATATTATTAGATTTGTCTAATCTTTCCAATATTTCATTTATATTTTCATCATTTTCTTCTTTTTTTTCATCTTTCTTTTTTACTTCATTTTGATTTATATAATATTTAAATTCACTATAACCATCAAAACCAATTTTTTGAGTAAATCTTAATATGCTAGTTCTTGATGTAAGACATTTTTTTGCAAGTTCGTTTATGGATAAATCAAGTTTTTCATTTTTTTCGTCTATTAGAAAATCTGCTATAGCAAGGTCTGTCTGAGTAAATTTTTCTTTATTCTTCTTAATTAATTCTTCTAACTTCACTTTTATCTCCTAAATAAATATTCCAATAAAAAAATCCTAGTAACATTATACTGCTACTAGGATTTATTTTTATTTTTAATGAAGTTCTGGCCAGAAGTCTTTGTTTGCTTCTATTAAATCGTCTAAGATTAATTTTGCAACTTTTGCACTTGGAACTGTTTTTGATAAGGAGATTGCTTGCCATAATTTTTGGTAAGATCCTTCTATCCAAGCTTCTACAGCAAGTTTTTCTACTGAAACTTGCTCTTCCATCATACCTTTTTGGAATTGTGGAATTTTTCCTTGACAGATTTTTTTGTAACCAGATTTGTCAACTATACATGGAACTTCTACCATTGCTGTTGGATCAAAGTTTGAAACTGCTCCGTCATTTTCTACAATTAGTAAGAATACTTCTTTTGTATTTTCTGCAAGAGCAATTGCAAGGTCTACTATATATGATGCATGGGCATCTATTTCAAAGTCGATTCCTTCAGCTGTTCCTCTATCTGTTATTGTTTTACATAAACCAAATACTTCTTTTTCTCTACCTTCTTTTACTTCATCAACTCTTGTGTGATTGATATCTGTATGTTCCATTACAAAGTCTGGGTAAAGATAGTATTTTAAATATGTGTTTGGAATTGTTTCAGGATCTAATGCATAAACATCTTTTGCTTTTGTAAATGTTTCAATCCAAGATTCATCAAGGTGTTGTGCTGTTCCAATTCCATCAGCAAATCCTGTTTTTGAAACGTGTTCTTTTATTTGTGGCATCAAATCATTTCCATCTTTATCTTTTATTTCTGTAAACCAACCAAAGTGGTTAAGTCCATAATATGAGAAATCTAAATCTTTCCAATGGTTAAGTCCTACCATATCTGCCATTTTATACATTAGGTCAATTGGCATATCACAAATATTAATGATTTTTGAATCTGGTCTTAATCTTCTTGTAGCTTCTGCAACTATGGCTGCTGGGTTAGAATAATTTAGCATCCAAGCATCTGGAGAGTATTTTTCCATATAATCTAAGATTTCAATTACTCCACCGATTGATCTAAGACCATAAGCAATTCCACCTGGTCCACAAGTTTCTTGTCCGATTACACCATATTTTGGTGGGATTTTTTCGTCTTTTGATCTCATTTCATATTTACCAACTCTGATTTGTGCCATTACAAAGTCTGTATCAGTAAAAGCAGTTTCTGGATCAAGGGTATGAACAAATTCAATTTCTGGATGTCTTTCTTTCATAAATATATCGAAAGCATTTCCAATTTTATCTTGTCTTTCTTTGTCGTTATCATATAATTTTATAGATCTAATTGGAAATCTATCAAGATTGTCCATAAGCATTAGAATCATTCCTGGTGTAAATGTTGATCCACCACCTGCAATTGTTATAGCGTATTTTTTCATTTTAATTCTCCTTTATTTTTTATATTTTTATTCTTATTCGTTTTCTAAAATTTTTCCAAATTCATCAGCTACATATTGAATATTAGTACCAACTATTACATGTACTGATTTACCGTTTCTACTTGTACCGTAAGTTCCTATTTCTTTAAAGTATTCATTTTCCATGACCTTTTCAGGATCATTTACATTTACCCTAAGCCTTGTTACACAATTTGTAAAATCTTTAATATTCTCAGCTCCACCTAGTCCAATTAAGATTTCATCAGCCATAACCTGAAATTCATCTTTTGCATCAACTTTTGTGGCATCTTCAGCTTTAGCGCCGCCTTTTTTAGCCCTATAATCTTTTTTAGAATATAGCTTAACATCACTTTTAACCTCTCTACCTGGTGTTTTGAAGTCAAATTTTTCAATTAAGAAAGTAAATACAAAATACCAAACTGCTATAGCTATAATTCCAACTATAAGCATCTTCAAGTAAGTGGACCAGTGATTTGCCATAAGTGGAATCCAGTTAAGTGAAGCCATCTCTATAGCTCCTCCTGAAAATACTCCGACAACTCCAAGATAATACATAATTGTTGAAAGACAAGCTGCAAGAACAGCATGGACAACAAATAATGGTGGTGCTATAAACAAGAAAGTATATTCAATAGGTTCAGTAACACCACACATAACTGCAGAAATTACAATTGGAATCAAAAGTCCAGCCACCTTCTTTTTATTTTCAGGTTTTGCAGTTTTATAAAAGGCAAGTCCAATACCAACACAACCAAAAAGTTTTGACCAACCAGTTGCTGTGAAAGCTGCATAAGGAGCAAGATCCAAAAGTGGTTTTGTGCTAGCTGCAAGTTCTGGTAATTGTTTTGCCCAAGCAGCATAAATTCCACCAGAAACTAAAACTGAATCATAATATAAAGGTGCATACAATAAATGGTGTAAAACAAAAGGTATCAACAATCTTTCAAGTAAGATAAATACCCATACTCCAAGTCCTCCAGAACTTGTTACAAATCCTTGGAAACTTGAAATTCCCATTTGAATTTTAGGCCAGATTAAACAAGCAAGAAGTGCTGCTGGAATCATAACAATAAATCCAATCCCAACTACGAAAGCAGATCCTCTAAAAACTCCAAGCCATTCAGGAAGTCTTGTGTCAAAATATTTATTATGTAAAAATATTGCAAGTCCTGAAATTAATAAAGCACCCATCATACCCATATCAAGGGTTTTAATATTGGCAATATTTGCAAGTCCAGAATCAGCCCCTGCTTCAAGTGCATAATCAACACCAAAAACTGATCCCCAAGTTCCTAGTATGGAAGCTACATAATAATTGAATATTAAATATATAACCAAAGATTCCATACACGCTCTAGCATTTTGTTTATTTGCAAGTCCAATTGGAAGTGAAACTGCAAATAATAGTGGCAATTGATTAAATACGGTCCATCCACCAGATAAAACCATATCCCAGAATCCTCTCCAGAAAGTTCCTTCTGCAGCGATAGATCCTAGTATTTGTTCATTAGTAAACAATATTCCAAAACCAATAAGTACTGCTGAAACAGCAAATAACATTACTGGAGTAAACATCGCCCCGCCGAACTTTTGAATTTTCTCCATCATTTTTAAGTCCTCCTTAGGTAAACGGTATCTTATGCTTATATAATATCCTCTTAAAATATTAATGTCAATAATCATTGAAATTTAGGTATTCTTAACATCTTTATAAATTTATTTTTAAAATGTGAATATTCACATAAAAAAGTAATCCCAGTTCCGGTATAATTTTCTTATAAAAAGAAAGGAGTATTTATGAGCACAAAAGAAAATTATAGACAATTTATTTTAAGCCTTCCATTCACTGCTAGTTTAGTTTTATTAATTCAATATTTGGCTTATTTTTACCTTTACAATAACAATCAAGCAGATTCATTTAAAAGATCACTTATCTTTTCTATAGGATTTTTAATTTTTTCTTC
>URRX01000134.1 GCA_900550345.1 uncultured Anaerococcus sp.
TAAAAGATTCAAGTAATTGAAATAAGCTACGAATTAAGTATAATATTAGCAGTCAAACACTTAAAGTGCTAAGGAGGATTTATGAAAAAAGAATTTAAAGCAGAAGCCAAAAAAGTTATGGATTTGATGATAAATTCAATCTATACAAATAAGGATATTTTTCTTAGAGAATTAATATCAAACGGCTCAGATGCTATAGATAAATTATATTACAAAGATTTAAAATCAGATAAAAATGTTGATAAAAAAGATTATTATATTGAAATTATTCCAAATAAAGAAAAAAGAAGTCTAACAATCAGAGATACAGGAATTGGAATGGATCAAAAAGATTTGGAAGAAAATCTTGGAACCATTGCAAAATCTGGTACTGAAATCTTTAAAAAAGATATTAAGGGTGAAGATTTAAATAATCTTATTGGTCAATTTGGTGTTGGATTTTATTCAGCCTTTATGGTAAGCGATAAAATTATTGTAAATAGTAAAAAAGATGACCAAGCTTATGAGTGGATTAGTGAAAATGCCCAAGGATATGAGATTGAAAAATCCGATAAAAAATCTCAAGGTACAGATATTACCTTATTTTTAAAGGAAAATTCTGATGATGAAAATTATGATATTTATCTTGATCAATACAAGATAAAAGAACTTATTAGAAAATATTCAAACTACATCAGATATCCAATAAAAATGGAAGTTACAAAATCTAGAAAAACAGAAGCTTCTACTGATGAAGATCCAAAATACGAAGATTACAGCGAAGTAGAAGTTTTAAATTCTGAAATTCCAATTTGGAAAAAATCAAAAAAAGATTTAACTGATGATGACTATATAAATTTCTACAAAGATCAAGGATATGGATTTGATGATCCACTTTCATGGCTTCATTTAAATATTGAAGGAACTGTAGAATTTAGAGCAATAATTTATATTCCAAGAAAAGCACCTTTTGATTTTTATTCCAAAGATTATCAAAAAGGCTTAGAACTTTATTCATCAGGAGTAAAAATAAAAGACAGACACGAAGATTTGTTAGATGATGAGTTTGCCTTTGCCAAGGGAGTTGTAGAAAGTGATGATATATCCTTAAATATTTCCAGAGAAACTCTTCAAGAAACTAGAGAGTTAAGATTTATTGCCAAACAAATCAACAACAAAATAAAATCCCATCTTTTAGATATGATGAAAAATGATAGGGAAAAATACCAAATATTTTTCAAGGAATTTGGAAACAATATAAAGGGTGCAATTTACGAATCTTATGGGGCAAAAAAAGATAGACTAGAAGATCTTTTACTATTTAATTCTTACAGAGAAGATAAGATGATTTCATTGAAAGAATACAAGGATAAGATGAAATCAACTGATGAAAATATCCTTTATACAGTTGGAGAAAGCTTAGAAAAAATTAAAAATTCCCCAGCCCTAAAATCAATAGGTGATGATAAGGATGTTTTACTTCTAGATGAAAAATTGGATGAATTTTTAATAAAAATGCTAAATTCATACAAGGATATTTCATTTAAATCAATAAACCAAGTTGATGAAAATGAAGAAGAAAATGAAGAAAACAAGGATCTTATTGAAAAAATAAAAGAAATTTTACCTGAAGAAGTAGTTGATATAAAAATTTCCCAAAATTTATCAGATGATGTAATTTCAATGATAAAACAAAAGGGAGATGTATCAATTGAGATGGAAAAAACTTTGAAATCTCAAGTAAATGCTCCAGATATTAAGGCTCAAAAAGTATTAGAAATAAACAAAAATTCAAAAGCATATACTTTGCTTGAAAAAGACTTGCAAGATAATCCGGATGAATTTAAAATGATAGTAAGTATATTATTTGACCAAGCAAAACTTATTGAAGGATTAGAAATTGAAAATCCTCTTGAGTATGCAAAAAATATTTGGAAATTAATTTAGGAGAAAAAATGACAGAGTACAAAAGAAAAAATGTCTGGGAAAATTTATCCTCTGACCAAGAAAAAGAATTAGAAAGCCTATCAAAAGATTATATGGATTTTCTAGATAAGGCAAAAACAGAAAGACTTGCCGCAAAAGAGATAGTAAAATATGCAAAGAATGCAGGATATGTTGACCTTGATGAAAAAATAAAGTCTGGAAAAATAAATCCTGGTGATAAAATTTATGCTCTTAATAAAAATAAGGCTGTAGTTATGTTTCACATAGGAGATGAAGATTTGGAAAAGGGACTATCAATTGTTGGAGGACATATTGATTCACCAAGACTTGATTTAAAACCAGTTCCATTAACAGAAGAAAATGGTCTTTCATATTTAAAAACTCATTATTATGGGGGAGTAAAGAAATATAATTGGACAAATATGCCCCTTGCTCTTCATGGAGTAGTCTTTACAAAAAATGGAGAAAAAGTAGAAATTTCTCTTGGAGAAAGGGATGATGAGCCAGTATTTTATATTTCTGAACTTCTAATTCACCTATCCAAAAAATTAATGACAAAACCTGCAGAAGAAGTTGTAACAGGAGAACAATTATCAATAATTGTGGGAAATAGACCACTTTTAGATGAAAAAGAAAATCCTGTAAAGAAAAATATTTTAAAAATATTGAATGAAAAATACGGCATCGAAGAAGAAGATTTCATAACTGCTGAACTTGAAGTAGTTCCTGCAGGAAAAGCAAGAGAAGTTGGTTTTGATAGGTCAATGATTGCATCTCACGGTCATGATGATAGAGTTTGTTCATACGCAGCTTTGAGAGCTTTGCTTGATATAAAAGAAACTAAAAAAACTTTGGTAGGACTTTTTGTTGATAAAGAAGAAATTGGATCAGTAGGCGCTACAGGTATGACTTCACAATTTTTTGAAAATACCCTACTAGAAATAATGAATTTAAAAGAAGAATTTAATTTAATTAAATTCAAAAGAGCCTTGAGAAATTCAAAAGTTTTATCAGCTGACGTAACCTTAGCAGAAGATCCAAACTTTAAAGATGCAACAGAAAGTCAAAATTCAGCTCAAATTTCTCATGGGGTTGCCCTTACAAAATATACAGGTTCTGGTGGAAAAGGCGGATCAAACGATGCTGATGCAGAATATTTATCACAAGTTAGACTTGCCTTTGACAAAGATGGAGTAATTTTTCAAACAGGAGAGCTAGGAAAAGTTGATCAAGGTGGTGGAGGAACAATAGCTTATATTCTTGCAGAATATGGAATGGATGTAGTTGATTGTGGAACACCAGTAATTTCTATGCATGCTCCAATAGAATTGATTTCAAAGGCAGATTTTTATTCTACATTTACAGCCTACAGGGCCTTTTATAAAAATATTTGACAAGAATTTTAATCTAGCGTATAATATTATGCTGATTTGACTTATCCACAATTTCATAGTATAATAGATACAAATGCATGGAAGGTGGGTATATGGAATATAAATC
The DNA here is from genome assembly GCA_900550345.1 of uncultured Anaerococcus sp. GTDB lineage: Bacteria > Bacillota > Clostridia > Tissierellales > Peptoniphilaceae > Anaerococcus. The sequence goes on from URRX01000134.1 coordinate 3,427, forward strand.
AGTTAATGAAATAAGAACAGAAGTTGAAAAAAATGTAGGTAAAGAAGTAACATTAAAGGCTGATAAAGGAAGAAAAAGAATTGTAACCAAAAGTGGCATAATTTTAGATGCTTTCCCAAGTGTATTTACAATAAAAGTAAATAATGCTTTTGATACAGAAAGAACTGTATCTTATAGTTACTCAGATGTATTAACATCCACAGTAAAATTGCAAATTAATAATTAATTATAGATTAATAGAAAAAATCATCCTTGAAATAAAGG
>URRX01000135.1 GCA_900550345.1 uncultured Anaerococcus sp.
ATTTAGACGATTTAAGAAAATTTTTAATAAATAAAAGAAAAAAACTATACGAATTAATTGAAAAAAGTCGATAAAATATTGACATGATAAGTAATAGATGGTAATATATATTTTTGTATGGGACTATCCATATAAATTAGGAGGTGTTTTAATGGCAGATAAAGTAAAACTAGAATGCACAGTTTGCAAAAATAGAAATTACGATACTACAAAAAACAAAAAGAACACTCAAGAAAGACTTGAGCTTAAAAAGTATTGTCCTTTCTGTAAAAAACACACTGTTCATAAAGAAACAAAATAGTAAGGAGTTTTTAAATGGCTAAGAAAAAAGAAGGATTTTTTAAATCTATTAGAAGAGAATTCAAAAAAATCACATGGCCAACAAAAAATGAAACTTTAAATTACTCATTACTTGTTATAATTGTCAGTGTGATTACAGGACTTCTCATTTGGTTATTAGACATAGTCTTTGGAAACATGCTTGGATTTTTGATGTAGGTAAGATATGACAGATTTATCTAATAACAATAGTTCAAATGAATTAAACAATACTAAAGAAGAAATTGATTCTAAAGATTCAGAAAAACAACCAAGATGGTATGTAGTTCACACATATACTGGATACGAAAATAGGGTCAAAGATAAGATCCAAATGATGATTGATAATGAACAAAATCCTGATATCATCGATGTAACAGTACCAGAAGAAGAGTATGTTGAAGTAAAAAATGAATCAAAAAAACTTAAAACTAGAAAATTGTTTCCTGGATATGTAATGATTAAAATGAACATTACAAATAGATCTTGGTATATTATAAGAAATACACAAGGTGTAACAGGTTTTGTAGGACCAGATTCTAAACCAGTCCCACTTACAAAAAGAGAGGTTAGAAAATTTGGTATAAAAGAAGACAAGCCTGTATTAAATATTAATATAAATGTTGGAGACAATGTAAATATTATCCAAGGTCCATTTAAAGATTTACTTGCAGAAATCAAAGAAATTGATCCAGAAAAACAAACAATAAAAGCTTTAATTGATATGTTTGGTAGAGATACAATAATAGATTTAGGTTTTGAAGATATTGAAACGATTTAAACTGGCTTACGTAAAGTAAGTGGGAGGGGTAACCCGCCAAAAACCACAAAGGAGGATTTAATATGCCAGCAAAAGAAAAAGAAGTACAAGCAAAAGTAAAATTACAAGTACCAGCAGGAAAAGCAACACCAGCACCTCCAGTAGGTACAGCTTTAGGACCACACGGAATCAATATTATGGAATTCGTGCAAGCATTTAATGCAAAAACAGCTGACCAAGCTGGAATGATAATACCGGTTGAAATGACAATTTATAAGGATAGATCATTTGAATTTATCACAAAAACACCACCAGCACCAGTATTAATTAAAAAAGCAATTGGACTTGACAAAGCAAGTGGAGAACCAAACAAAAATAAAGTAGGTTCAATTAAACTTGATCAAGTAAAAGAAATAGCTGAAACTAAAATGCAAGATTTAAATGCTGCAAGCCTAGAAGCTGCAATGAGCATGATAAAAGGTACATGCAGAAGCATGGGAATTACTGTAGAAGAATAAGTGGAAGAGGAAACTCGTTATACCACAAGGAGGCAACATGGCTAAAAAAGGTAAAAAATATATAGAATCAAAAAAATCTTTTGATATTCAAAAAGAATATGAATTATCAGAAGCATTAGATATAGTTGAAAAAACTGCAAAAGCAAACTTTGACGAAACTGTAGAATTACACGTAAGATTAGGTGTAGATTCTAGACATGCTGACCAACAAGTAAGAGGTACTGTTGTACTTCCACACGGAACTGGTAGAGATGTTAAAGTACTTGCAATTGTAAAAGATGATAAAGTTGAAGAAGCTTTAAATGCAGGTGCAGACTATGCAGGTAGTGAAGAATACACAGACAAAATCCAAAAAGAAAATTGGTTGGACTTTGATGTTATAGTTACAAGCCCTGACATGATGGGTCAAGTAGGAAGACTTGGTAGAGTTTTAGGACCTCAAGGATTAATGCCAAACCCAAAATCTGGTACTGTAACAAATGATATTGCTAATGCAATTAAAGAAGTTAAAGCAGGTAAAGTTGAATATAGAACAGATAAAAATAACCTTGTTCATGTACCAACAGGAAAAGTTTCTTTTGGAAAAGAAAAATTATCAGACAATTTAAGTGCGTTAATTACTGCTATAGTAAAGGCAAAACCAGCTTCAGCTAAAGGAAAATATTTAAAATCAATAACTATTGCTTCAACAATGGGACCTGGAGTTAAATTATCTCCAGCAAAAGCAATGGATTTAGTTGAAAAATAAAAAAAGTTTGACAAGTTATATCTAAAGTGATATACTATCTAAGTCAAATAAATAGGCTACCAAAGACTACGGAGACTTAAAAGTTTAATTATTCCGTATAGGTGGGAATAAGAATCTACATCCCCACCGATGTAGGCATAATTTTATGCCTTATTGTGGGGATTTTTATATACCTACCAAAAGCCATAGGAGGTGAAATATGTCTGAAAAAGCTATACAACAAAAACAAGTAATTGTTAATGAAATAGTTAAAAAAATTGAAAATGCAAAATCAGTAACTCTTGTTGAATTTGATAAAATGGATGTAAAAGAAATTACTGATTTACGTAACAATTTTAGAGAAGCAAATACAGAATATAAAGTATACAAAAATACTATGATGAGATTTGCATTCCAACAACTAGGATTTGATCAATTTACTGAAGAGCTAAAAGGTTCTAATGCACTTATTTTTTCAAACGAAGAAATGGTTGATGGACCAAAAGTAGCTAGAAAATACATTGATGCAGATGATGAAAACAAAGATAAGCTTATAATTAAATCTGGTGTAGTTGATGGAAATTATCAAACTCCAGATGAAATGTTAGCAATTGCTAAGTTACCAGGACAACAAGAACTTGCTTCTATGCTTGTTAATACATTACAAGCACCTATCAGAAAACTTGCTGGTGATTTATCACAAATTAATGCAAAACTTGTTTATGCACTTGATGCAGTTAGAGAAAAAAAAGAAAACGAAGCAGCTTAATATAAAATTTAATTAAAAATATCGGAGGATTAAAATGTCAGAAAAAGTAACAAACTTATTAGAAGAAATTAAAGAACTTACAGTATTAGAATTATCAGAATTAGTAAAAGCATTAGAAGAAGAATTTGATGTAACAGCTCAAGCTACAGTAGCAGCAGCTCCAGCAGCTCCAGCAGGAGCAGCTGATGCAGGTGCAGCAGAAAAATCAGAATTTGATGTTGTATTAAAATCAGCAGGTGCTTCAAAAATCAACGTAATCAAAGTAGTTAAAGAAGTAACAGGTCTTGGACTTAAAGATGCAAAAGCATTAGTTGACGGAGCTCCAAAAGCTATCAAAGAAGGCGTAGCTAAAGACGAAGCTGAAGAATTAAAATCAAAATTAGAAGAAGCTGGTGCTGAAATAGAATTAGCATAGTTTCTATTCGAAAAGGCTCTTAGGAGCCTTTTTTTATTGTCCACTTAAGTGAGTTGAGCGACCGAAAGAGAGCGAAACAAAAAACCACCTGCTATGCAGGTGGAGGGATTAAGCTTTAGCTTCAAGCACCAAGAAA
>URRX01000136.1 GCA_900550345.1 uncultured Anaerococcus sp.
AATTCAAAATTAATGAATGGGAGAAAATATAGAAACGAAAGAAATCTAAGAGATTATTATAAAAATATAGAAAAAGAAATTTCTGATAAGAATAAATTAATAGAAAATTTTATTAATAAGCCTTTATAATAGGGCTTATTTTTTTATATTTTAAAATAAATAATTTTATGTGATAGAATAAAAATAGATTTAAGTTAGGAGTAAAAATGGATAAAAATATAAAACTTGTAGCTATCGACCTTGATGGGACGCTTTTGAGTTCTGATAAAAATGTTTCTGAGAAAAATTTTAAAATTATAAAAAAATTAAGAGATAAGGGGATTTTTGTTGTAATTGCAACTGGAAGACCTGTGGGTGGATTTTCTTGGATTCTTGATCGTTTGAATTTATTTTCTAATGATGATTATTCAATAACCAATACCGGATCTCTTGTTATAAAAAACAAGGACAAATCAGATATTTCCAAGAAAATCCTTCATATAGATGATTATTTAAATCTTAAAAAAATAATAAATGACAAGCTTCAAATTGGAATTTATAATAAATATAATTTGTACAATAATAGCGACAATATAAATAAACATTTTCAATTTGAATCAAAACTTTTAAAAATGCCTATTGAAAAATTTGATGAGAAAAATAAAAATCAAAGTGTTGATAGAATTACAATTATGGGTGATAGGGAAATAGTTGATGAATTTGAAAAAAATCACAATAAAAATCTTTTGAAAACTTATCAAACTGTAAGAAATGTGCCGGAAGTTTTTGAGGTTTTAAATAAAGAAGCTGACAAGGGGCAAGCTCTTGAGAGACTTTGTAAAATTTTAAATATTGATATTAATTCAACTCTTGCTATTGGAGATTCTAATAATGATAAGTCAATGCTTGAAATTGCAGGAATTTCTGCAACTTGCTCAAATGGTAGAGAAAGTGTAAAAGAAATGGTTGATATTGTTTCAGATTATTCAAATGATCAAGATGGAGTTTCTAATATTTTGGAAAAAATATTTTTTGAAAATTAATTGAAAAAAGGCATAAAACCAGTATTATAAGATTAGTTATTTATGTAAGATTTTTCTAAAGTCTTACATATTTTTATGTTAAAATATTTTTAAAATAATAGATAGGAAGTATTATGAGTAAATTTTGTTCTCTAGCTTCAGGATCTTCAGGAAATTCTGTTTTTGTTGAACACAATGGTTCAAAGATTTTGATTGATTGTGGATTTTCTGGAAGAAAAATTGAAAATCTTTTATCTCAAATCGGTGAAAAGCCAAACGATATAGATGCAATTTTTTTAACTCACGAACATGCGGATCATGTAAAAGGAGCTGCTGTTATGAGTAGAAGATATGATATTCCAATTTATGCAAATAAGGGAACTTGGCTTTCTTTTATAAAAAGATGTGGAAAATTGAAAGAAGAAAATATTAAATTATTTAAGTCAAATTCATTTTTGAATTTTAATTCTTTTGATATCTTTCCAATTTCAATCCACCATGATGCAAATGAGCCTGTTGGTTTTATTTTGTATTTGGATAATAAAAAAATTACAGTTTTAACTGATACGGGAATAATTGATGATAGGATTTTAAATGAAATAAAAGGATCTGATGTGTATTATTTTGAGGCAAACCATGATTTGGAAGCTTTAAAAAGAGGACCTTATACCTATCCTATGAAAATTAGGATTATGGGAAAAATGGGACATTTATCAAACGATCAATCAGCTAAATTTTTGGCAGATGCCTTAGAAGGAAAAAATGAGAAAATTTTTCTAGCACATTTATCAGAAACAAATAATTCGAAAGATCTTTGTAAAATAACAGTAGATAATTACCTAAAATCTTGTGGACTAGATACAAATAGAGATATAAAATTAGAAGTTGCAAAAAGACATGCACCTTCAACTATAGTGGAGTTATAATGGAATTAGTAGAAATAGAAAGATCAATTATAAAAAAATATAGAAAAGAAATATGGTCAAAATTTATTAAGGCTGTAAAAAAATATGAATTAATAAACGAAGGAGACAAGGTTGCTTGTGCAATTTCTGGAGGAAAAGATTCACTTTTAACTGCAAAACTTGTAGAAGAATTGCACAAACATTCAAATGTGGATTTTGAAGTTGAATATATCTGTATGGATCCAGGTTATGATGAGGAAAATAGAAATCTTTTGGAAAAAAATTTAAAATATTTAAATATTCCAGCCAAAATTTTCGATTCAGATGTTTTCGAAATTAGCGAAAAAATTTCTGGAGATTATCCTTGTTATATGTGCGCTAGGATGAGAAGAGGATTTTTGTATGCCAAGGCAAAAGAGCTTGGATGTAATAAAGTAGCTTTGGGTCATCACATGAATGATGCAATAGAAACAACACTTATGAATGTTTTATATGCTGGAAACTTTAAAACAATGAAACCAAAATTATTAGCGCAAAATTTTGATGGAATGGAACTTATAAGACCCATGTATTTTATAGAAGAAAAAGATGTAATAGCTTGGCGTGATTATGTAGGATTAAACGCCCTAAATTGTGCTTGCACTGTTACAAAAAAAAGTGAGTCTTATACAAGAAAAAAAATAAAAAATCTTATCGAAGAATTAAAAGATGACATACCAAATGTAGAAAAATCAATTTTAAGATCAGCAGAAAATGTAAACTGTGATATGATTTTGGGATATCAAATAAATGGTGAAAAACATTCATTCTTGGAGGAATTTGAAAAATGATTTTAGATTTAATAAAAGTATTTATACTTTCTATTGTAGAAGGGGTCACCGAATTTTTGCCAGTTTCATCAACTGGACATTTGATTTTGGTAAATGAATTTGTAAAACTTGAACCAGAAAAGTTTGCCAATGCTTTTAATGTAATAATTCAATTGGGGGCAATTTTATCAGTAGTAGTTTTATATTTTAGAAAATTAAATCCTTGGGATTTTGAAAAAACTCAAAAATATTTCCCAAAAAATTATGAAAATTTAAATGGTCAATCAAAAATATATTACAGACTAACTCATCCACATAAAGAAACAATGGATCTTTGGAAAAGAGTAATAATTGGTGTGATTCCTGCAGGAGTTTTGGGATTATTATTAGATGATATAATAGATGCTTATCTATTTAATCCTATGGTAGTTGCCCTTATGCTTTTTGTTTGGGGTATTGGAATAATTTTACTTGAAAAGAAAAATAAAAATGAAAATAAAAAAAGGATAGATAATCTTTCCTTAATATCTTATAAAACTGCATTTTTTATAGGATGTTTTCAAGTTTTAGCCATGGTTCCAGGAACATCAAGATCAGCTGCAACAATAATTGGTGCAATGATTTTGGGACTTTCAAGATCAGCTAGTGCAGAATTTTCATTCTTTTTGGCAATCCCAACCATGCTTGGAGCAACCCTTTTAAAAGTTGTAAAAAATGTATCAGGTTTTTCTGGTTATGAGTGGATTTTAATAATTATTGGAATGATTTTAAGTTTTATAGTTGCTTATATAGTAATAAAGAAATTTATTTCCTACGTTCAAAAAAATGACTTTATAATTTTTGGAAAATATAGAATAGGACTTGCTATAATAGTATTTTTATATTTTTTATT
>URRX01000137.1 GCA_900550345.1 uncultured Anaerococcus sp.
TATATCTATCAAGCTAATTAGAGCATCCATCAAAGAAACTATAGTTACAACGATAAAAGAATTTCTAATTACAAGTTTATCTATAGAATTTTTACCTATTAGATTAAACATTACTAATAAAATTGCTAATGGATAAACAAATTGTAGAAAAGGTCCCGTAAGTCTAACTATAGATTCTACTCCTAAAACTGATAACAATAAGGAAACTATAGCAATTACCCAAGCAACCGGTTTATATTCCAATTTATTTTTAGAAAATTCTACAAAAATATTTGAAATAGATGAAACTAGTCCTATGGAAGTTGTAAAACACGCCATAATAATTGCAAGTAATAAGACAAATTTTCCCTTATTTCCTAAAATACTTGAAGAAATAAAATTTAACAAACTAACTCTTGAATCAGTATCAATACTTTTTGATGCACTTGATCCTAAAAAAGTTAGAGAGATATAAACAAAGGCAAGGCCTATTACAGCTATAAGTGAAGCTTCAATTGTCTTTTTTAGCAAATCATTTTTATATCCTTTTTTTATAATACTTTCTACAATTATTGGTGTAAATGCTAAAGCTGCCAATGTATCCATCGTGTTATAACCTTCGAGCATTGAATTTGAAAATATAGTTTTTAAAGCCATATCTACATTTTTTGTATCTCCTATAGGATTTAGCATACCAACAATTATCATAATTAATAATGATATTAACAATAGTGGAGTTAAAAATTTTCCGATTAAATCTACCACTGAATTTTTAGATAAAGATAAAAATAATGATAAAGCAAAAAATATTAAAGTAAATACTAAAATATTAATATTAAATCCAGCTGATTCTACCATTTCAAAACTTGTTGCAGCTGTTCTTGGTATAGCTCCAAGTGGTCCTATACATAAAGCTATAATTAAAATAATAGCTTTAGAAAGTTTATCACCAGCTAAAGATGTGAAGGTAAAAATATTTCCTTTTCTTTTGGCCATACTTATTACAGCTATTAAGGTTAAACCTACTCCAACTATTGTAAAAGCTATTGAAGCTAATAACCATTTATCTCCATATATGTATCCTAACATTGGTGGAAAAATTAAATTTCCTGCACCAAAAAACATTGCAAATAATGCAAATCCAATTACTATAATATCCATAATTCCTCCTACTTAAACTATATTTTATATTCTACCATTTTTTTGGTTACTTATTAAGTCTTTTTTTACTTTTTTTCAATTTTTTTTATATTTTTTATTATCCAATATGATATTTATGCTAATTATATAAAATATTTTGAATATTTAAGGATTATTTTTCAGTATATTTATCGAATATTACAGTATATTTTTATAAAATTATAATTAAACAGCCATTTATTCTTTATAATTCTAAATATATAAAAATAGGAGATTTCTCTCCTATTTATATTCTTCTATAAACTTTTTATCTTCTTCTGTTAAAGAAAAATTATTTTGGTCAGTTATTATTTCTGCCCCATCTTTTCTTATTACTAATTGGTGTTCAAATTGTGAACAAATAGATCCATCTTTTGTTCTTGCAGTCCAGCCATTAGAATCCATTTTTGATTTCCAATCTCCAAGTGCAATCATCGGCTCAATTGTAAATACCATATTTTCTTCTATTCTTGGACCAAATCCTTTTTTTCCATAGTGTGGGACTTGAGGATCTTCGTGCATTTCTTTGCCAATTCCATGACCAATAAAATCTCTAATTACTGAAAATCCATTTTCACCTTCAACATATTCTTGAATCGCATGACCTATATCGCCAATTCTATTTCCTGGTTTTGCAGCTTCTATTCCTTTGTAAAGTGCTTTCAAATTAACATCAACTAATTTTTCATTTTCTTCACTTAATTTTCCAATTTTATAGGTCCAACAAGAATCTGCAAGTCCTCCTTTATAATCTATAACATTATCAATTGATACCACATCTCCTTCTTTTAGGACATAATCTGAAGGAAAACCGTGGCATATTTCATCATTTACAGAAATACAAAGTGTATAAGGAAATCCTTGATAACCCAATTGAGCAGGTCTTGCATTTTTATGTTTTATAAATTTATTTGCAAATTCATCAAGAAATTTTGTTGTTATTCCTGGTCTAATTATTTCTTTTATTGCAAGATGAGTTTGGCAAAGTATTTCTGAAGCTTCATACATCTTTTCTATATCTTTTTGTGTGTAAAGTCTTATCATTAAAATTCCTTCAACTTATAATTCTTTTTGAGCAATAAATTGGAATTTTGATCCATCTAATTTTGGTTCAACTTCCCATAATGAATTAATAGATAATTCTTTTGTTAGTTGATCAAAATAATACATAACTATTCCAGCATCAACCAAATTCGCTTCATCTTTGTAATCTTCTAAATATAAATTTACTAAATTATCTTTTAATACAAATCTCCAAGGTTGTGAGTTATAAGATGATGGTGCAAATCTTAAATATGAGAATAAATCGTCAAGTCCTCTTTGAGAAAGTTCATCAACACTTGCTTTATGGTCAAGACTATCTATAAATACAAATTCATTAATACCTTTTCTATCATCAAATCTATGTTCTCTAACTTCTTCATTTTTAGCTTCACCGATTGCAAGTATTGACATGATTTTTCCTTGAGAATTAGGAAAAGCTGAATTTAAAATATCATCACTAACTCCACTTACAGTTACATAACAAGAACCAAGTCCTAATTCATTTAATTTTGTAATTAATTCTTCAAGACCATATGATCCTTTTACTAAAGCTGTTTCATTATTATTTGTAATATCAAGTCCAATATATAAAGGAGCTTTTATCATTACACCCTTATAACCAGCACTTCCTTTTAGTTTGAAATATACTTCTTCACCCTTTTTGTTTACTTGATAGTGAAGGTCTGTTTCACCAAATTTATTTTCAAGTTCGCTTATAATTTGGTAAATATTTTTGATTTTTTCATCATCTACATTTTGATCTTTGAAATCTCTTGTAGAAGTTCTTGTTTTTAAAAAATTTGTAGTTAACATAATTCCTCCCGTTTTTAATATTATACCTTAACTAGAAAGTTAATAAATATATTTTATTAATAATCTATGTAGTTAACTAGGCTTATACTTATATGATAAAATATAAATATGAAATTTACAAGCAAACAATTACAAGCAGCAAATCACAAGAACGGTCCAATGTTGGTTTTAGCAATTCCTGGAAGCGGGAAAACAACAGTTCTTTTGGAAAGGATAAGAATCTTATCAAAAGAAATTGACCAATCTAAAATTTTAAATTTAACATTTTCTAGAATTCAAGCAAATGATATGAAAAAAAGATTTGATAGTGATAAGACTAATTTTATGACTATACATGCTTTTTGTTATTTAATTATAAGAAACTACTTAAAAAGATATAATAGACAATTAAATCTAATAGAAGATGAAAAAATTTATAACAAATATAATTTAGTTAGTGAAATTTATAAACAATTAAACAAAAAGAAAATGTCTAAGGAAGATTTGAATTTATTTTTTCAAAAAATTTCTTTTATGAAAAATTCTCTTTTGGATACTTCCTACCTAGATAAGGTAGAAATTTCAAAAGTAAAAGAAATTTATCAAACT